>JBDTQC010000011.1:0-21081 GCA_039932405.1 Ideonella sp. | reverse complement strand
GCGAAAGACATCGTGAATCCTCAAGGCAACGGGAGCCGTCTGTCGGCTCCGATGCCATCGAGCTTAAGGATGCTGGCTGACGCCTTTCTGCCGCCTTGCTGTCAGCGCGATGACGCGAAACTGTCACCAGGCTGACGGCGATGCCTCACGCTTCGGTCAGCGAGGCGGCGCCGACAGTCGGGAAAAATACGCTGAAGGTATTGCCGACGCCGTCGACGTCTTCTTCCAGCGTGATGCTGGCTCCGTGCAGCGTGGCGATCTCGCTGACGATCGCCAGCCCGAGACCGCTGCCGTCGGTATGGGCGCCAAGCAGGCGATGAAAGCGCTCGAAGATGCGGCCGCGCTCCTCGATAGGGATGGCCGGGCCGTCGTCGCTGATCGCCAGCCGGCCGCGGCCGTCCTCTGCGCTGCCCACTGCGACGGTGACGCGCCCGCCCTCCTTGCTGTAGCGAACCGCGTTGTCGAGCAGGTTGTTGACCAGCTCGCGCAGGCGACCCGGCTCGGCGTCGATCAACACCGGCCGGCCTGCTCCTTCGAAGCCGAGGTCGACGTCTTTCCTGATCGCCACAGGCACCCATTCCATGCTGATATCGAGTGCGAAAGCGTCCAGGTCGACCGCCTGCAAACGAACTGCTTCGGTCGCTCCCGGCTCGTTGCGAGCCAGCGAAAGCAGCTGTTGCACCAGCCGCGACAGCCGGTCGACACCGACATACAACTGAGCCAGCGAATGGCGGATGCGCGGCAGATCGTCCTCGCGCAGCGCCAGCTCGATTTGCGCCTTCAGGCCGGCCACCGGTGTTTTCAGCTGATGGGCGGCGTCTGCGATGAAGCGGCTCTGGAAATCCAGGGTCTTGCCCAGCCGCTGCATCAGCTCGTTGACTTCTTCCACCAATGGCCGGACTTCGCCCGGCACCTTTTCCAGCTCGACCGGCGTCAGGTCGCGGTGCGAACGGTCGGATACCGCGCGCTGCAACTGCTTCAGCGGCAGCAGGCCGCGCGAGATGCCAACGTACACCGCAGCCGTTGCCATGACGATCAACAACAGCTGCGGCAACACCACGTTGGCCAGTATTTCCCAGGCCAGGCGGTTGCGCTTGTTCATGGTTTCGGCCACCTGCACCAGCACCATTGCGGAGCCAGCGCCGGTTGCCTCGAGTGGCATCCACGCCGCGGCTACCCGCACCGGCGTTCCGCGCTGAACGTCGCCATAAAAGATCGGCTCAGTGCCTTTGCGCAACAACCGGGGCGGGTTGGCGATCAGTGCCTGCCCGCCGATCACGGCGCCGGCTTCCGACGACACCCGATAGGCCCGCTGGTCGTCTTCGTCGGTCAAAAGGATGCGCTCGGCGGCCGGCGAGATGTCGAGCCGCGGCCCCGCGGCGTCGACCTTGACGTGCTGCGCCACCTCGCGTGCGATTTCGAGCAACGAGCGGTCGTGCGCACGGTTCGAAAAATTCAGTGAGGTCCAGTAGGTGATGGCGGTATCGAGTGTCAGCAGCGCCAGCAACGGTCCGAGCAACCAGACCAGCAGTTTGCTTTGCAGCCGCGGCTCAAGCCGACTCATCGATGCGTTCCATCAGGTAACCCATGCCGCGAACGGTGCGGATTTCGCACCCCAGCGGCTGCAGCTTCCTGCGGATGCGATAGATGTAGACCTCAATCGCGTTGGCTCCGACCTCGTCGTCCCAGCCATACAGGTGATTGACCATGTGCTCCTTGCTGACGACCCGGCCCTCGCGCAGCAGCAGCAGTTCGAGCACCGCCAGCTCGCGGGCCGACAACTCGACCGGCTGATCGTCGTGAAAGACGCGGCGGCCTACCGTGTCCAGCCGCAGCCGGCCATGCTGCAGAAACGGTGTCGTCGCATTGCTGCCTCTGCGCAGCAGCGCGCGCACCCGTGCTTCCAGTTCAGGCAGATCGAAGGGTTTTGCCAGGTAGTCGTCAGCGCCCAGGTCCAGGCCACGCACCCGATCGGCCAACGTGTCGAGCGCCGTCAGCATCAGAACCGGCACATGCGATTTGCGGTTGCGCAGGCGCTGCAAGACCTCCAGGCCGTTCAGGCCCGGCAGTCCGATATCGAGAATCACCAGGTCGTAGCCTGACGTGACGAGCGCGTTGTCGGCCTGTTCGCCGGTATCGGCGACATCCACCGCATAGGCCGACTGGACCAGCGCCCGGCACAAGGCGTCTGCCAATATCTTGTCGTCCTCGACGAGGAGAATGCGCATCGATCGGGGCCGTCAGCGCCCGCCGCTGACGTCAAGGATCGCGCCGGTCGCGTAGCTCGATCCGGCGCCGAGCAGCCAGCCGATCGCCTCGGCGATTTCATCGGCGCGGCCGACGCGGCGCATCGGGATCAGCCCCACCGATTGACGCGCCCGGTCGGCCTGACCACCCGATGCATGAATCTCGGTATCGATGATGCCGGGGCGCACCGCGTTGACGCGGATGCCTTCACTCGCCACCTCGCGTGCCAGTCCGACGGTGAAGCTGTCGATCGCTCCTTTGCTGGCCGCATAGTCGACATAGAGTCCGGGCGAGCCGAGTGTTGCCGCAACCGACGACAAATTGACGATGCAGCCACCCGCGCCGCCATGCAGCGTGCTGAGGCGTTTGACCGCCTCGCGCGAACACAGCATGGTGCCGAACACATTGATCGCGAACATGCGCTGGATCCGCGCCATGTCGAGCTGATCGACACGCGTCTGCACATCTACCACGCCAGCGTTGTTGACCAATCCGTGCAATGGCGGCAGCTCGGCATCGATGCGCTCGAACATGGCCATCACCTGGGCTTCGTCTGACACATCGGCCTGCACCACGATGGCCGGTACGCCAATCTCCCTGGCGCGGGCCGCCACCAATTGCGCTGATTCGGCATCGCGGCTGTAATTGACGGCGATTGCCCAGCCCAGGTTGGCACAGGTGGTGACGCAAGCGGCACCGATGCCCCGGCTCGCACCGGTGATCAAGACGGATTTCATGCCGATCATTGTGGCGCCGCAAGCGCGTCACAATCAAGTTCTCAAATCCGCATCCATCGAGCTCAGGAGATTTTTCATGCAACGTCGTACCCTTCTTGCTGCCAGCGCCGCTGCTCTGGCGATCCCGCAGCTGGCCCGCGCCCAGGCGCTCGAGGCGTCCAAGCTGACGATTGCAGTCGGCGGCAAGAACCTGCTGTACTACCTGCCACTGACGATTGCCGAGAGCTTGGGGTATTTCAAGGCCGAGGGCCTGGATGTCACGATCGCAGATTTCGCCGGCGGCTCGAAGGCCTTGCAGGCGGTCGTCGGCGGCAGTGCCGATGTGGTGTCGGGTGCCTACGAACATACGCTGAACATGCAGGCCAAGGGCCAGCCGATGCGTGCCTTCGTGCTGCAGGGTCTGGCGCCGCAGATCGTGCTCGGCATCAATCCGAAGACGATGCCGAACTACAAGTCGATTGCCGATCTGAAAGGCAAGAAAATCGGCGTCACGGCGCCGGGTTCGAGCACCAACGTGATGGTCAACTTCGTGCTGGCCAAGGCCGGACTGAAACCCACCGATGTCTCGATCGTCGGAGTTGGCGCCGGCAGCGGCGCGGTGGCGGCGATGCGATCCGGGCAGATCGATGCGATCAGCAACCTGGATCCGGTGATCACGCTGCTGCAGCGCAGTGGCGACTTGAAAATCGTTTCCGATACACGCATCGTCCGCGAGTCTGAAAAGGTATTCGGTGGCCCGATGTCGGCCGCATGCCTGTACGCGCCTCAGTCCTACATCGACAAGCATCCGAACACGGTGCAGGCGCTGACCAACGCCATCGTGCGCGCCGACCGCTGGATCCAGGCGGCCGGACCGAGCGACATCGTGAAGGCTGTCCCCGAAAGCTATCTGCTCGGCGATCGCGCGGTCTACATCGATGCCTTCATGGCCGGCAAGTCGGCTTTGTCGCCGGACGGCATGTTCCCTGAGGCCGGCCCGGCCACGGCCTTGCGTGCATTGCAGAGTGCCGATGCCAAGCTCGACAATGTCAAGTTCGATCTCGGGGCGGTGCAGACGAATGCCTTCGTCAAGAAGGCCATCGCGAAATATCCGAAGGCATGACAGACACCGCCGCTGCACCCGCGCTGCGGTTCAGCGGCGTCTCGTGCACCTTCGTCTCGCCGGATGCCCCTGGGCAGCGCTATACCGCGGTGCAGGATGTCGACCTGACGATCGCGGCCGGCGAATTTGTCTCGGTGGTCGGGCCGACCGGCAGTGGCAAGAGCACCTTGTTGAACATGGCTGCCGGTTTGCTGGCGCCAAGCACCGGAACGGTCGAAGTATTCGGCGTGCCACTGACGGGTGCAGCCGACGGCGTCAACCGGCGCGCCGGCTACATGTTCCAGACCGAAAGCCTGATGCCCTGGCGGACCGCCTTGTCGAACGTGATGGCCGGGCTCGAGTTTCGTGGTGTGGCCCCCGAGGATGCGCGGGGCCAGGCCGAGGCATGGCTGCAACGGGTCGGCCTCGGTGGCTTTGGTGATCGTTATCCGCACCAGCTGTCCGGCGGAATGCGCAAACGCACCAGCCTGGCGCAGGTGCTGGCGCTCGACCCCGACATCATCCTGATGGACGAGCCGTTTTCCGCGCTCGATATCCAGACCCGCCAGCTGATGGAAAACGAGGTGCTCGATCTGTGGTCGTCGAAGAAAAAGGCGGTGCTGTTCATTACCCATGATCTGGACGAAGCGATCGCGATGAGCGACCGCGTGGTGATCCTCAGCTCGGGCCCGGCAGCGCGGCCGATCGGCGAGTTCCACATCGATCTGCGGCGACCGCGGGACGTCGCCGAGATCAAGGGGACGCCCGAATTTCTCGCGCTGCACAGCGCCATCTGGGCGGTGCTTCGTGACGAGGTGCTCAAGGCGTATCAACAACAGTTGAAGGTGGCCTGAGCGATGTGGAAGTGGCTTCGTCCCCGTTCGGCCACTTTGCGGCTGTGGCAGCTCGGCCTGCTGGTGCTGATCTTCGTGATCTGGCACGTGTTGACTGTGCCGGGCCTGCTGCCGAACTTCGTGTTCGAGAACGATCGACAGGCGGCGTTCTTCTTCGGTGAACCGTTGAAGATCTTCGAGCGCATCGGCGACTGGTTTTTCGTCAACCGCGACATCTACGAACATCTGGCCGTCACGCTGATCGAGACCGTGCTGGCGTTTGGCATCGGCACCGTGCTCGGGCTGGCTTGTGGACTGTGGCTCGCGCTGAGCCCGCTCGCGGCGGCGATTCTAGACCCGTACATCAAGGCGCTGAACAGCATGCCGCGGGTCATTCTGGCGCCGATCTTTGCGGTCTGGTTCGGCCTGGGCATCGCCAGCAAGGTGGCGCTGGGTGTCACCCTGGTTTTCTTCATCGTCTTCTTCAACGTCTACCAAGGCGTCAAGGAAGTCAGCCCGGTGGTGCTGGCGAATGCGCGCATGCTGGGCGCCAGCCAGCGCCAGTTGCTGCGCCATGTGTATCTGCCGAGTGCCACCAGCTGGGTCTTCAGCTCGCTGCACACCAGCGTCGGCCTGGCCTTCGTCGGCGCGGTGGTTGGTGAATACCTGGGCTCGGCACGCGGCGTCGGCTACCTGATTCTGCAGGCCGAGGGCTCGTTCGACATCAATACCGTGATGGCCGGCATCCTGGTGCTGACTGTGTTTGCGCTGGCGCTCGACGGTGCGGTCGGCGTCGTCGAGAAACGGCTGATGAAATGGCAGCCGCGATCGGGAGAATCGGAGAAGTTGTGAGGCGTGACTCGGATTGCCGCCCCTACAATCCCGCCCCCGCTGCATCTGCCGCTCGCGGCCACCATTTCATGCAACGAAGTCCGTTTTCCCACTCGTTCTGCGCCATCGATTTCGGCACCTCCAACTCGGCGATTGCGATTCCCGACCGCCAGGGCACGGGTGCGATGGAATTGGTCGAACTCGAGGACGGCCAGCCAACCATGCCCACCGCGGTGTTCTATTTCGTCGACGGCCCGGACCACGACGGTCCGCCCCGGGCATTCGGCCGGGCCGCGGTCGCTGCTTATGTCGACGGCCTGGATGGCCGCTTGATGCGCTCGATGAAAAGCATCCTCGGATCGGCGCTGGTCGACCAGACCACCGACGCCGGCGGCGGCCGCGGCGTCAAATACCTCGACATCATTGCGGGCTATCTGTTGCACCTGAAACGGTGTGCGGAGCGGCGCGCGGGCACGGCAATCGAGCGCGTGGTGCTCGGGCGGCCGGTGCATTTTGTCGACGACGATCCGGTGCGCGATGCACAGGCCCAGGCGTCGCTGGAAGCGGCAGCGCGGCGGGTCGGTTTTACCGAAATCCGGTTTCAATACGAACCGATCGCGGCAGCATTCGCCCACGAGCGTTCGCTGGTCGAAGAGGAGATCGTGCTGGTGGCCGACATCGGCGGCGGCACCTCCGACTTCTCGTTGGTTCGCGTCGGCCCGCAACATGCCGATCGGCTCGACCGGCGCGACGACGTGCTGGCCAATCACGGGGTGCATGTGGCGGGCACCGATTTCGACCGCCGCATCAACCTCGCGGCGATCATGCCGGAACTCGGCTTCGGCGCGTTCGGACCCAGCGTTGCCGGGGCGGCGGCGCGCGAAGTGCCGAGTTCGGTCTATTTCGATCTGGCGACCTGGCACCTGATCAATACCGTCTACAGCCCGCAACGGGTTGCCGAACTGCGCGCCATGCGCCGCTTCTACGCCGATCCGCGCCAGCATCAGCGGCTGATGACAGTGGTCGAGCAGCGTCTGGGCCACGAGATGGCGGCATGTGCGGAGCGGGCGAAGATCGATGTGGCCGATGGCGGCCGGACCGGGATTGATCTCGGTCTGGTCGAGAGCCGGCTCGCAGTCGATCTGTCGGAACCGCAGGCGGTCGCCGCGATCGATGCCGATATCGATGCAATCGTCACGGCGGCGCGTGAAACTGCTGCACAGGCAGGGCTCGCGCCCGAGCGCATCGTCAGCCTGTTCTTCACCGGCGGATCGACCGGTTTGCGCCTGCTTGCGCAGCGCATCTCGGCCGCGTTTCCGAATGCCCGGGTGGTCAGTGGCGACCGCTTTGCGAGCGTCGTGACCGGGCTCGGCCTGCACGCCCAGCGGCATTTCAACGCTGAATAGGCGAGCGGATCAGGGCGCTTGCCTGGGCGTTGGCCGGCGACGCTGGGCAGCAGGTTGGCTGGGTGCGCGTTTGCCTGGGCGATTGGCCGACTGTTTAGCCAATTGATTGGAGATCGGCCGACCGATATCAGCCAGCAGCAAGGTGGCACGAACCAGTTCCTCGACGGCAATTGCCAGGGTAGCTGGTGGCTCCAGTGATTCGATCGCCTGCAGAATATCGTCCGCGTCTTCGAGGTCGTCGGCGTCGAGGTGGCGATACAACAGCACCAGTGCATCGTCGAGGGCCTGGCCGGTGCGGTTCATCAGCCCGGGGAAACGGTCGAGCGCCGTCACAAACCCCGCCACCCACGAATAGACTGCGTCGACTTCGGGCGGCGCGCCGTCGATCTCACCATCCAGTTCTTCGCTTTGCGAGGCGTCCAGGTCGAGCTCGAATACCCAAGGATCGAACCATTGGCGGCGCCCGATGGCCGCATCGAGCTCGGCGTAGCGGCGCCGGACCAGCGCGTGCAGCGCCGCGCTGTCGAAACCCGGTGGCAATGCAGCGCCCGCCTCGATGTCGGTCACCAGCGGCAGCCAGCGGCTCTCGGCAATGCGGGTCGGCTGTACCAGCACGCCACACAGAAAGCCATCCAGCATGCTGGCGTCGAGCGCTTCGAGCGGCGCCGGCACGCGGTCGAGCAGGGTTTGCAGCTGATCGAGTTCGAGCTCGCCGAGGGCGGCGCCTGGCCCGTCTTGCGGATGCGGCGGACGATTCATGTCAGTACCTCCGGCGTGACGCGGGGCGAGGGGGTCGGCATCGTTCGGTTCGGGCGCAAGTGCACAGCGCAAGCCTGTGCCGGACCGCTGGCGGCAGGCGGATGCCAGTGCACTGCCTGCGCCTGCATTGCGGTGGGTCGCGCGAGCAGCCCTTCACCGGCGCGCACCCGCAACTGGCCGCAGCCGGCATCGATCGTTTGCCCGGCTGACTGGCGCAAAGTGGTCAGGATGCCGCGGCTACGCAACTGTCGCGCCAGTTCTTCGCAACGCGACCACTCCGGTCGGCGCCAAGGCAGGTCGGGCACGCTGTTGTAAGGGATCAGGTTCAGGATCGCATGTTTGCCGGTCAGCAATTTGACGATGCCATCGATCTCGGCCGCGCCATCGTTGAGGCCGTCGATCAGGGCCCATTGGTATTGGGTCGGGTAGCCGCTGCCGCGCGCGTATCGCTCGGCCATCTCGACCATGGCGCCGATCGCCAGTTGCGGTGCGCGTGGCAGCAACCGTACCCGCAGAGCCGAATCGGTGGTGTGCAGCGAAAGCGCCAGCGCAGGTCGGACCTGATGGCGGGTCAGACCGAGCAGCCAGTCGAAGGCCCGTTGATCGCCGACCGTCGAGAACACCAGATTCTTGTGGCCGATGCCGCCTGCCGTGCCGAGCAGCTCGATCGCTTCGATCACGTTGGCGAGGTTATGCGATGGCTCGCCCATGCCCATGAAAACCACCTTGCGGACCGGGCGCAAGCCGCGGGCCAGCACCACCTGCGCGACGATCTCGGCGCTGCCGAGCTGGCGCAGCAAGCCGCTGCGGCCGGTCATGCAGAACACGCAACCGACGGCGCAGCCGATCTGGGTCGATACGCACAGGCCGTCGCGTGGCAGCAGCACGCTTTCGAGCAACTCGCCGTCGGATGCACGCACCAGCAGCCGCGACGAACCATCATTGGCGGGGTATTCGGCATGCAGGGTGGCCAGCTTGTGCAGCTCGGCCAGCAGCCCCGGCAGCGCATCTCGAACCGGAGCTGGCAGAAAATGCTCCGGCTTGCGTTTGCCAGTGTGCTGCGGCAAAGCCATCGCCCACAGCCGCAGGATCCGGTGAATATGGAGCGGTTTCGCGCCTGCTGCGGCAAGCCGCCGCCGAATATTGTCGATTTTCATTTTCTGGTCAATTGTCGCTGGCGACAGGGTCAAGCTGCAGGCCACTGGGCAAGCGAGCCGAATCGGCGTAAGGTTTTGCAACAGCCCGCGCCCTCCGTGCGGCATTTTTTTGATTGCAGGAGACCAATCATGAATCCAGAAGCACCCATCGCCACGTTCCGCCTGGAAGGCGGCTTTTCGGTGGCGGAGGTCTTGCCCCAATCACAGACGGCCGTCACCGAGGATTCGCCCGCAATCTGGGTGATGACCGATCTGACCCAGGTTCAGGCGGCGTCGACCGGGCCGGACACCAACCTGCGGCAGGCCGAACAGATGATGATTCACCAAGGCGTGCGCATGCTGTTCGTGGTCACCGGCTCGCCGTCGATCGAAGGCCTGATTACCACCACCGATTTGAGCGGTGACCGACCGATGCTGCTCGTCAACGAGCGGCAGATCCGCTACGACGAACTGACAGTCGGTGACGTGATGACCCCCCTGCACATGCTCGACGCGATCGCCCTTGCCGACATGCATATCGCGAGTGTCGGCAACCTGATCGCCACCCTCAAGCGTTTTGGCAGAAACCACCTGCTGGTGGTTGAAAAATCGAGCCCCACGACGCCGCGCCGGATCCGGGGCGTCATCTCTCGCTCACAGATCGAGCGACAACTCGGCAAGCCGATCGTCATCACGCAGATCGCGACCAGCTTTTCGGAGATCGAGCGCGCGTTGTTCTGAGGGCTGGGCGCCCGGGCCAGCAGTAGCGATGGTCGGCATGCATCACCGATGGCGACAAATCCGTCATTTCGGGTGCCCGCTACGTGAACCCGGGTGGTGTGTCGTTGCGGCAACGCAACAAGGCCCATTTTCGATTGCAAATCGTCACACAGGCGCCGTGGTGATTTGATGACACTCTTCAGAAGATGTCGGTTCAGCCGAAATCCGGTCAAGGGATCGTGTCGTTGCGGTCCCGTATCGTCGAGGAGTCGGTCATGTGGTTCTCTGGTTGGGTCTGGTTCAAGGGCGTGCGAGCCGACCGCCCGCGGCTTATCGACGACCGTGCCGACATGGGTGTCGAGATCGGGCTCGATGCCAGCCTGGATTCGATGCTGCCACCGCTGATGAATTTCGCAGTCCACCAGCACAACGCGATCACGACGACACCCGCCATGCCGCTGGGCACAGACCTGCGGTCCCGCTACAACAGCGGCAACTGACGCTGGCCCGAATCGACCTCGCGCGGGCGTCAGCCTGCGCTGCTCGAGACGATCTCGGATTTACGACCAATCAGTCTGGTTATGACTGAAGCGTACAAATCGTGCGTTATGCGTCTACAATCTGGGCATGGCGAAGAAGTCTTTCCGTGAGCAGATCCTGCAAGTGCGTGAAGACGCGATCGTCACGTCTGTCAACCGCTTGCTGGCCGAGAAGGGATTCGACGCGATGACGGTCGACGAGGTGGCGGCCGATGTCGGTGTCGCCAAGGCCAGCCTCTACAAGCATTTCGCGTCGAAAGAAGAACTGGCGGCCGCGGCGATGATCCGCGTGCTCGATCGCGCGCTGGGCTTCATCGAGAAGCTTGTGGTCGAGACCGCCGGGCCGGATCCCAAGCGTGCGGTCAATCGGCTGCGTGCGGTCGCGCGCTGGACCATGCAGGTGCAGCTGGCCGGCGAAATGCCTTCGTTGCCGGCTCAAAATTCGAGCTTGCGCTCGGCATTGATCGGCAACAAGGTCTATGTCGACCGGCTGATGGAAGTCAGCGAGCGGCTTGGCAGCTGGATCGAAGAGGCACAGGCCGCCGGCTCGCTCGACAAGACGCTGCCGGTGGAAGTCATCCTCTACACCTTGTTCGCTCGAGCCTGTGACCCGGTACTCGGCCTGTTGAAGGCGGGCGGTCAATTCGACGACGAGCGAATCATCGCGATGCTGTTGAGTACCTGCTTCGACGGCCTGAGCGGACGCTGAGGCATCGCGGCGCAAGCTCCGCACCCAGAAACCATTGCGACTTAACGCGCAACGAGCGCGCGACGAGGGTGGACGGTCTCTCAGCGAACCAGCAGAAGAGGCGTGGTGCAGCGCGCGATCACCTGGTTGGTCACCGAGCCCATCACCAGGCTGCCCAACGCGCCATGGCCGTGCGAACCCATGATCAGCAAGTCGAATTTGCCGCTGTCGGCGGTGCGTGCGATCAACTCGCCCGCCTTTCCCACCTTGGTGATGAACTTGGCCTCGATGCCCTGTTTGCTGAAAAAGGCGCGGATCGGCTTGAAAACCCGTTCACATTCGTCGTCGTGGTAGGTTTTAAGCTTCTCGCGATCGAAGATCGCACCGGCTCGTGGCGGCAAGGCGGCTGACACGTTCAAAGCGGTGTAGTCGTGATTCGGGCCAAGAAATTCATCATGGGCCGCGATATAGGCCAGCATGTGTTTGGTGTAGACGCTTCCATCGACTGCGACCAGGATCTTCATGTTTGTTGTTTCCTGCAAATAGGGCCGTCAGTTTGACATGGTTGTGTGCAGGGCCGGCCGGGCTTCAGACCTCGACCGTGAACAGGCCATCGTAGCCTTCGGTTTCTGCGCGTTGCGAATGACCGCGGGCATTGCAGACAACCCGTGTCTGTCCCCGTGAGTGGCTTGCCGAATAGTCGTGCCGGCAATGCAGGTGACCATGGACCCACAACTGCGCGGCCGGCAACAAGTCGTCGTCGGCATTGCAGAAGCTCGCCGTGCCGGGCTGGTTGCCGTACCGAGGATCTGCACTGCGCAGGCTCGGCGCGTAGTGGGTGACGACAACGGTGCTGTCCCATTGGCCATTTGACGGGCCAGGCCGCTTGGCGAGTTCGTTCTCGAGCCATCTGCGGCAGGCCAGCGCCTCGTCGCGAACCGCTTGCGCGTCGAACACCATGCCACCGCGGGTTGCCTGCATGATCCGGACGTAATACGTTGCGGCGCGGATCGCACGTTCGCGATCAGCGTGGCCGAACAGGTCGAAGTCGCTCCAGCGCACGGTTCCGACGAAGCGAATCTGCCGGCCAGCGCGGTCTTCGACAATCAGCGACTCGCGCTCGATCAATCGAATACCGAGGTGGTCGCAGTGGCGGCGCAGGGCCGGCAGCGCATCGTTCAGTTCGCGCTGGTCGAATTCATGGTTGCCGGCAATCGCAATGACGGGTACCGGCCAGTCCTTGAACAGTGCAAAGCCGCTCCAGCGGCTGCAGATGTCACCCGCCAACAGGAGCAGCTCGGCACCTGGCGCGGGCTCGGGCCGGAACTGCTCGGTCTCGAGGTGCAGGTCCGACAACACCTGGATCCGCATCAGCTCTGCACCCAGCCGCCCCCGTCGCCCCAGCGCGCAACCTTCCTCATTTGCCGTGGCATTGCTTGAATTTTTTTCCGCTGCCGCAATGGCATGGGTCGTTGCGGCCGAGCTTGGGCCCTTCGCGCTGAAATTGATCGACGTGGTAGCGCGCATCGCGCGTCAGGTCTGCCAGATCGGCGACCGTGACGACCAGTTCCTCGATTGCGTCTTCGAGGTTGTTCAATGGAAATTCGCGGTCGAGTGTCGCAACCACCTGGCGTTCTTCATCGCTTTCGGTCGGCAGATGGCGAAACAGCCGCGCAACCGCCAGTGAAACGGCATCGTCCGGCAGGTCGAGCAAGGCGGGGAAACATTCGGTCGCGTACTGGAATCCGGCAACCCACGGCATCAGCGCTTTCGATGCCGGGCTGAGCTCGGCCAGCGGGTCGGCCTCGTCTGTTGGTTCCTGTTCCGAAGGCACGTTGTCCGGCGCCATCGAGGCGTCGTCGGGTTCGAGCACCAGCGGATCGAACCAGCCGTCTTCAATCATGTCGCGATTCAGCGCCGCCTGGCGACGCACGATCAGCTCCGTGGTGCGAGCCAGCCAGGCCGGATCGTGGTCGTCGGGCAATGGTCGGCCATCGAGATCGAATACGGCCGGCAGCCATTGCGCCGTTTCGATCAGAACGGGCTGCACCAGCAGGCCGCACAAGAAGCCATCGAGCATCACCACATCCAGCGGCTCAAGGGGCGGCGGCGTCGCGGCAAGCAGGTCGTCGAGCGCTGCAAATTCGGCATCGCTCAGATCGCGCATCGCGGTTGCGCTGGAAGTTGACGGAATGACGGAAGTGGGTTTGGACATGGCCAATTGTCCACTGGTCTCGCGATCCGGTGTTTACCCGTAATACGCATTTGCCCGCACAAGCCGGCGTGCGAGCAGCATTAGACTTGATTGTTTAGGCGGCATGAATCCATTTCACAAGTCGACCAGCCCTTTTCCTGTCTGCCCATCCGGCCATCTGTGATCGAACTATCTCGGCGGCCTGGCTGCTCAAGCGAAAATCCGTGCTGCACGCGCAACCTGACGCGCAATCGCCTGCCCGACAAATCGCCCGGCCCTTGCGGTTCGATGTCGGGGCCAACCAAGGCATCGACGGCTGAGGCGCGGCGTGAAGCCCGAAAGCCCTGATGAACAACGACATCATTCTCGAGACTCGCAAGCTGACGAAAGAATTCAAGGGTTTCGTTGCTGTGGATCAGGTCGATCTGCAAGTCAGGCGAGGCAGCATCCACGCGCTGATCGGACCGAACGGCGCTGGCAAGACAACCTGCTTCAACCTGTTGACCAAATTTCTGAAGCCCACCAGTGGTGCCATCCTGTTCAACGGCGAGGACATCACCGGCGAGGCGCCGGCCCATATCGCACGACGCGGCATCATCCGCTCGTTCCAGATCTCGGCCGTATTTCCGCACCTCACCGTGCTCGAGAACGTGCGTGTCGCATTGCAACGCAAGCTGGGAACATCGTTCCACTTCTGGCGCTCGGAAAGCAGCCTGCATAGCCTGCACGCTCGCGCGCTCGAACTGCTGCATGCCGTCGATCTCGCGCCCTCGGCCGACTTGCTGACAGCCGATCTGAGCTATGGCCGCAAGCGCGCACTCGAGATCGCTACCACGCTGGCGATGGATCCGTTGCTGATGCTGCTCGACGAGCCGACCCAGGGCATGGGCCTGGAAGACGTCGATCGGATTCGACGGCTGATCAAGCAGGTTGCTGAAAACCGCACGGTGCTGATGGTCGAGCACAACATGAGCGTGGTCTCGAGCATTGCCGACACCATCACGGTGCTGCAGCGCGGCGCTACCTTGGCCGAAGGTCCGTACGACGTGGTGTCGAAGGATCCGGCCGTGATCGAGGCCTACATGGGCAGTGCCAGCTCCGAGCTGGTGGGAGCGCACTGATGGCACAGGCCTACCTCGAAGTCAGCGGACTGCAGGGCTGGTACGGCGAATCGCATGTGCTGCACGGCGTGGATTTCTCGGTCAACGAAGGCGAGGTCGTCACGCTGCTCGGCCGCAATGGCGCTGGGCGTACCAGCACGCTGCGCGCCATCATGGGCCTGATCGGAACCCGCAAGGGCTCGATCAAGGTGAAAGGCGTCGAAACCATTCAGATGGCGCCGCATCAGATCGCCCGTCTGGGCATTGGTTATTGCCCGGAGGAGCGCGGCATCTTCTCCAGCCTGAATGCCGAGGAGAACCTGCTGTTGCCGCCGAGTCTGGCCCCGGGAGGCATGAGCATCGACGAGATCTACTCGATGTTCCCGAATCTCGCCGAGCGCCGGCAAAGCCAGGGTACACGGTTGTCGGGCGGCGAGCAGCAGATGCTGGCCGTGGCGCGCATCCTGCGCACCGGCGCGCGGCTGCTGCTGCTCGACGAGATCAGCGAAGGGCTGGCGCCGGTGATCGTGCAAAAGCTTGCCGAGATGGTCGTGATGCTGCGCAAGAAGGGTTACACGATCGTCATGGTCGAACAGAACTTTCGCTTTGCCGCTCCGCTGGCGGATCGTTTCTGCATCATGGACCACGGTGTGATCCAGCAGCAATTTTCCAAAGCGGAGTTGCCCGATCGCATGGAACAACTTCAAGAGGCCCTCGGCGTCTGAGCCGAATGCCTTTGTCCGGACGCAAGTCCTTTATTACCTCAGGGAAATCAAGATGAAAATGACTCGAATCAGCGCTGCATGCAGCGTTGCGCTTTCCGCCGCTGCGTTGCTGGCTGCAGCGCCGGCCCAGGCCCAGTTCTCGGGCGACACGATCAAGATCGGCTTCATCACCGACCTGTCGGGCCTGTATGCCGACATCGACGGCCCGGCCGGTGTGGATGCGATCCAGATGGCGATCGACGACGCGGGCGGCGCGATCAATGGCAAGAAGATCCAATTGTTGTCGGCCGACCACCAGAACAAGCCCGACATCGGTGCCGCCAAGGCGCGCGAATGGTTCGACCAGGATGGCCTGGACGTGTTGGTAGGTGGCACCAATTCCGGCGTCTCGCTGGCAATGGCCAAGGCCGCAGCGCAGAAGAAGAAGCCGTTTCTGGCAATCGGCCCGGGCAGTTCGGCGCTGACCAACGAACAATGCTCGCCCTTCACGATCCACTACGCCTACGACACGGTTGCGCTGGCCAAGGGAACGGGCGGGGCGGTGGTCAAGGCCGGTGGCAAGAGCTGGTATTTCCTGACCGCAGACTATGCCTTCGGTCAGGCATTGCAAACCGACACCGAAAAGGTCGTGAAGGCGGCTGGCGGCACGGTGCTGGGCTCGGTTCGCCATCCGCTCTCGGCGAGCGACTTCTCGTCCTTCATGCTGCAGGCGCAAGCCAGCAAGGCCCAGATCCTGGGTTTGGCCAATGCGGGTGGTGACACCATCAACTCGATCAAGGCCGCCAACGAATTCGGCATTACCAAGACGATGAAGCTGGCCGGGCTGCTGATGTTCATCAACGACATCCATTCTCTGGGACTGAAGGCCACCCAGGGCATGTACCTGACCGACAGCTGGTACTGGAACCAGACGCCGGAGTCGCGTGCCTGGGCGCGTCGCTTCTTCGAGAAGCACAAGCGCATGCCCTCTTCGTTGCAGGCGGCCGACTACTCGAGCGTCTCGAACTATCTGAAGGCGGTCAAGGCGCTTGGCACCGATGATGGCGAGAAGGTCAACGACTACATGCACAAGATGACCATCAACGACATGTACGCCAAAGGCGGCACGATCCGTCCTGATGGTCGGATGGTGCACGACATGTTCCTGATGCAGGTCAAGACCCCGGCGCAGTCGACCGAACCGTGGGATTACTTCAACATCGTCGAGACAGTCAAGGGCGCTGACGCCTTCACGACCAAGGCCGACTCGAAGTGCGCACTGTGGAAGTGATCTGAGCCTTGACCATGGACGCAGCGCGGCTTCTCTGATGCGCCGCGCTGCGCCGCCTGGCCATTGCGCCCCGCCGCAGCGGGTTGCTGCGGACTTGGACGATTCAGCCTCACCTGTGCAGGAAATTCGATGAGCGAAATATTCGGCATCCCGATCCAGGCCTTTGCCGGGCAGTTGTTGCTCGGTCTGGTCAATGGATCGTTCTATGCGATGCTGAGCCTGGGTCTGGCGGTGATCTTCGGGCTGCTGGGCATCGTCAACTTTGCCCACGGCGCGCTGTACATGATCGGCGCGTATGTCGCCTGGCTGAGCCTCGAAAAGCTCGGCCTCAATTTCTGGTTTGCATTGGTGCTGTCGCCTCTGGCAGTCGGGCTTCTTGGCGTGCTGATCGAGAAACTGCTGCTCAAGCACCTCTACAAGCTCGATCCGCTTTACGGGCTGCTGCTGACCTTCGGCCTTGCGCTGGTCGGCGAAGGCCTGTTTCGTGAGCAGTTCGGGGTTTCCGGGCAGCAGTATCCGGTGCCCGACCTGTTGCGCGGGGCGACCAATCTGGGGTTCATGATTCTTCCCAATTACCGCGGCTTCGTAGTTTTCGCGTCGCTGGGCATCTGCCTCGGAACCTGGTTCCTGATCGAGAAGACGCGCCTTGGTGCGACGCTGCGCGCCGGTACCGAGAATCCGTCGCTGGTGCAGGCCTTCGGCATCAACGTGCCGCGGCTGGTCACACTGACGTATGCCGGCGGCGCGGCACTCGCAGCGATGGCTGGTGTGCTGGCGGCGCCGATCATCCAGATCACGCCGTTGATGGGTTCGAACCTGATCATCGTGGTCTTCGCGGTGGTGGTGATCGGTGGCATGGGCTCGATTCTCGGTTCGATCCTCACCGGCATCCTGCTTGGGCTGGTGGAAGGGCTGACCAAGGTGTTTTATCCCGAAGCCTCCAACGTGGTGGTGTTCGTCATCATGGCGATCGTGCTGGTCATTCGACCCGCCGGACTGTTCGGCAAGGAGAAATGACGTGACGATTTCGCTTGCGCGCAGTGCGCAGATCGCCTGGGCGGTCGGCTTGGCATTGCTGATCGCCGCGCCATTCCTTGGCATCTACCCGGTTTTCCTGATGAAGGCGCTGACCTTCGCAATCTTCGCCTGCGCCTTCAACCTGCTGCTGGGGTACACCGGCCTGCTGTCGTTCGGCCATGCCGCGTTCATGGGCTCGGCGGCGTATGCCACCGGCTGGTTCGTGCAGAGTGCAGGCCTTTCGCCAGAACTGGCGGTGCTTGGCGGCGTGCTCGTTGCCGCCGCGATCGGCCTGCTGGTCGGACTGTTGGCGATCCGCAGCGAAGGCATCTATTTCGCGATGATCACGCTGGCGCTGGCACAAATGGTTTATTTCGTCTGTTTGCAGGCACCGTTCACCGGCGGCGAGGACGGTCTGCAAGGCGTGGCGCGTGGCAATCTGTTTGGAATGCTGCCGCTGCGCGACGACATGACGATGTATTTCCTGGTGCTGGCGGTGTTCGTCGCGGTTTTTCTCGGCATCGTTCGCATCGTTCGGTCGCCATTCGGCCAGGTGCTGAAGGCGATTCGCGAAAACGAGCCGCGGGCGATTTCGCTCGGCTACGACGTCAACCGCTACAAGTTGCTGGCCTTCGTGCTGTCGACCGCGATCGCCGGTTTGGCCGGCTCGCTGAAAACGCTGGTGCTGGGATTTGCAACGCTGACCGACGTGCATTGGTCGTTGTCGGGCGAGGTGGTGCTGATGACTCTGCTGGGCGGCATGGGGACGTTTGCCGGGCCGGTGATCGGTGCGTTCACGGTCATCGGGCTGCAGAATTTTCTGTCTGACCTGGTCGGATCCTGGGTGTCGGTGATCATCGGCGCCATCTTCATCGTCTGCGTGCTGGCGTTCAGGCGCGGCATCGTCGATGAATTGCTGGCCTGGATGCAGCGTCGCAAGATCAGCTGACCTTCACAGGGCGCCTCACCAGACGCCTGCTCGATCCAGTCTCAGGCGGCTTCGAGGGCGCCACCGCAACTGCTGCCTTGGCCGGCGGTGCAGCCGTAGCAGTGGTCGGCGATGCGGATCGGACCACCAGCGGTTGCATGTTCGAGCAGATCGCGCAGATGCGGCCGCGCCGCGCCCGCCAGGCGCATCGGCAGCGCCAGCATCTGATTGAAATCGCAGTCGTACAGGTGCCCTTGCCAGTCGACGCTGACCATCGATCGGCACATCACGGTGGCGAGGTTGTCGGGGCGATAGGCGTCTTTCAACAACTGCATGTAGGGTTTGAATTCACCCTTCGAAATCAGTGTGCTGCCAAAGCGCTGGATCGGCATGTTGGCCAGCACGAACAGCTGGTTGAAGCGGATGCCATGGTGCATGCTCAGCTCGCGCTTGTAATCGGCTTCGAGTTCAACCTGGCTTGGCGGTAGCACGGCGCCTTGCGGGTTGTAGACCAGGTTCAGCAACAATGCGCCGTCGGGTGCGCCGTAACCGAGCGCATTGAGTTGCTGCAGCGCCGTGATGCTGCGATCGAACACGCCATCGCCGCGCTGGCGATCGACCCGCTCGAAGGTGTAGCAGGGCAACGAGGCGGTGACCTCGACTTCGTTGTCGGCCAGAAATCGGGCCAGATCGTCCTGTCCGGGCTCGGACAGGATCGTCAGGTTGCAGCGGTCGATGACCCGCACGTCGAGTCTGCGAGCGGCCACCACCAGTCGGCGAAAGTGTTGGTTCAGTTCGGGTGCACCGCCGGTCAGGTCGAGTGTCTTGATTTCGCGCCGGCGCAAGGCCTCGATGACCAGATCGACCGTTTCGCCGTCCATCATTTCGGTGCGGTTCGGGCCGGCGTTGACATGGCAATGCAGGCAGCTCTGGTTGCACTTGTAGCCCAGATTGACTTGCAGCGTCTGCAGCCGCTCTCGGCGCAACGCAGGGAAATCGGTCTTGACGAGCAGGGGCAAGGTGGCGTGCATGGGCTTGGTCGGATTTGGCGTGCGGCCGGTTGGCGAGCCGATCAGGCAATAAGTGTCATTGACCCGGCGATTCTTACATCCGCGCCATCTCCTGGAGGGTTCGAGGTCTTCTCCGGAAACCGATCCGCGGCAGCGAGCCCGCGCCGCGCCGTTGTCAGGCCGCTTGCCTCCCCGCGGCGGGCTCGCGCCATTTCGCCATCAACGCCGCCCATTTCGGACGCACGGCCGCAAGATGCCGCGCCTTGACGTGCCCGTAGCCGCGAATCTGCTCGGGCAGGCGGGCAATCTCGGCCGCCGCTGCACGGTTGTCCGCATTCAGCGTGGTCAGCAATTCGTCGATTGTGTCGCGATATTCGACGATCAGTGCACGTTCGGTCCGTCGTTCGTCGGTGCGTCCGAAGATGTCGAACGGTCCGCCGCGCAAACCCTTCATCCTGGCCAGCACATTGAAGGCGCTGCGCATCCACGGCCCGAATGCCTGCTTGACTGGCTGGCCCTGCGAATCGGTCTTGCCGAGCAGCGGCGGTGCCAGATGGTGCACCAGCTTGTAGTCGCCTTCGAACTGCTCGGCAATGCGGTCGGTGAAGCGGCGGTCGGTGTGCAGGCGCGCCACCTCGTATTCGTCTTTGTAGGCCATCAACTTGAACAGATAGCGGGCCACCGCCTCGCTCAGGTTGTCGGCTTTGGAGATGCCGGCTTCCGCAGCGCGCACCTTGTCGACAAAGCTTCGGTATTTCTCCGCGTAGGCGGCGTCTTGGTAGTCGGTCAGAAACTCGACCCGTTTTCTGACCACCTGATCGAGGCTGGGCTTCATCACCATCTGGATCACCTGGGTGGCGCCACGCTGGGCGCCGACGATTGCCTGCACCGCCGGCAGGTCTTCAGCGGCGCGTCGGCCCCAGGCAAAAGCCGCCTTGTTGTTGTCGACCTGCACGCCGTTGAGTTCGATCGCGCGCATCAACGCCGCCAGACTGAGCGGCAACTTGCCCTTCTGCCAGGCGAAGCCGAGCAGCAGCGGATTGGTGTACAGCGAGTCTCCCAGCAACGCGACCGCCAGTTGATCGGCGTCGAAGGCGCCGAGCTGGCCAGCACCCACCGACGCCGCCACCAGCGCTTCGCACCGACTCGCCGGCGATTGCCAATCCGGGTTGTGAACGAAGGCCGCGGTCGGCGTGCTGTGGCTGTTCAGTGCGACATAGCTGCGCTGCTCGCGCAGCACCGCCAGCGTCGCCTTGTTGGCGCCAACGATCGGGTCGCAGGCGATCACCAGATCGGCCTCTCCGGTTCCGACCTTGGTCGTGTGGATCGCATCGGCGCGGTTGGCGATCTGGATGTGGCTCCAGGTGGCGCCGCCCTTCTGAGCCAGCCCCGCGGCGTCCTGCGTGACGATGCCCTTACCTTCGAGATGGGCCGCCATGCCGAGCAGCTGACCGATCGTGATCACGCCGGTTCCGCCAACGCCGGCGACGACGATTCCCCATGGCTTTTCAGCCAACGGCAGGGCCGGCTCGGGCAAGGCTGACAGGCTGAATGGATCGGGGCGTGCATCCGCCTTCTTTTTCGCCGATTTCAGCTGGCCGCCTTCAACGGTGACGAAGCTCGGGCAGAAGCCTTTCAGGCAGGAGTAATCCTTGTTGCAGCTGTTCTGGTTGATGCGACGCTTGCGGCCGAATTCGGTTTCAATCGGCTCCACGCTCAGGCAATTGCTCTGTTCCGAACAGTCGCCACAACCCTCGCAGACCAGTTCGTTGATGACGACCCGCTTGGCGGGTTCGACCATGGTTCCGCGCTTGCGGCGGCGGCGCTTCTCGGTGGCGCAGGTCTGGTCGTAGATGATCA
>JBDTQC010000010.1:0-22284 GCA_039932405.1 Ideonella sp. | reverse complement strand
AAACAATTCACGATTGTCGCCGGAGCGTGCGCAAGCGCCCAGCTGCGCCAAATCTCCACTTTACGGATTGCGGCCCCATGGCTCGATATCACGCGGCACCGTAACCACTGCGATTCAGGCAATGTTGCTCCTGAACAACAAATTGAACGGTAGCTGGATCGAAGTCCCACCGCTCCACATCGGCAATCGCCGCGGCAGGCGCGCCTGCCGCGGGAGTACGGATCAGGTTGACCGAATTTTCCGTGTCATGACGCAGCCGGTGCGACAACGCCGTGCCGGCCTGCACGGCCCAGATCGGCCGCCCCAGCGCGTGATCGGCCTCGTGCAACGCACGCACGTACGGCAGGTGAATGTGACCGCCCAAGATCAGATCCGCACCGGAAGCCGCCCATTCCTGAATGGCTTGCGCATGCCCGTGCAGCAGGTTGTGCATGTCTTCGACTCGGCTGACCGCAACCGGTTGATGGGTCACCACGATGCGCAGCTGCTGCGGGGTTGCAGCAGCCAGACGTTTCGCGACGCGCTCGATCTGCCCTGTGGACACTTCGCCATCGACATGCCGCCACCTTCGCGTCGTATTGACCGCCAACACCAGCAGATCCGGCAAATCGAGTTCAGGTTCCAGCTCGGGTCCGAAATGGCGTCGATAGTGCTCGTATGGGCTGAGCAACCGGGCACCCAGGTTGAACAGCGAAATGTCGTGATTGCCGGGAATTGTCAGCACCCGCGAAATCTGCAATCGGTCGACGAATTTCCGCGCTACCTGGAACTGCTCCGGCCTGGCGCGCTGGGTGATGTCCCCTGAGAGGATCAGCACATCAGGCTTTTGCCGGGCGACCAACTCGACAAGCGCCTCGACGACGGGCGGCCGTTCGGTACCGAAATGGGTATCGGATATCTGCAGGATGAGCGTCATCGCCGCGGCAACGCGTCGTGCAAGGCGACCAGCTCCTGCGTCAGCTTGTGACGCGGGTCGAGGTAGATCATCGGCGTGGCAAGCTCGTGCGACTCGCGAATCCGCACCGATGCACCGATGTACGGCTGGAGCACCGGCAAGCCTTCGTCGATCAGTTCCTGAACCAGCCGCTGCGGCAGATTGGCGCGCGGCTGAAACTGGTTGACGATGATCCCCTCGACCTTCAGTTCGGGGTTGTGATCGGCCTTGATCTCTTCGACGTTTTCAAGCAGTGCGTACAGTGCGCGGCGCGAAAAGTCATCGCAATCGAATGGAATCAGGCAACCCTGGGCGGCGATCAGAGCCGAGCGCGTGAAAAAGTTCAGCGCCGGGGGCGTGTCGATGTAGATCCGGTCGTAACGATCGGCCACCTCGTCGAGCGCCTCGCGCAGCTTGTAGATCTTGTGCCGCGACTCGAGCTTGCCTTGCAGTTCCTCGAGCGCCGGCGACGATGGCATCAGGTGCAAATGCTCGAACGGTGTCTCGTAGATGAATTCGGCAGTCGATTTGGGGCGAGCCAGGAACTTCAGGGTCTGCTCGAACATCTCGGCCACGTTCTCCAGCTTCTGGTCGGCCGCATCGCCGAGCAGATAGCGGGTTGAATTGCCCTGCGGATCGAGATCCACCAGCAGCGTTTTCAGGCCTTGGTGCGCACTGATGGCAGCCAGGTTGCAGGTAATCGTCGACTTGCCTACTCCACCCTTCTGATTGAAAACGACACGGCGCATGCTGAAGATTTCCGATTGATTCGCAAGGCACAGGCAACAGGCCCGGACCGCAGATCGACATGATCATGGTCGGGGATTGTGCCCTGCAGCATGGCCGCGCTGCGCCTCAGAACCGGCTGCGCCCCGACAAGCGTTCGACTTGCTGCTGCAACGAGGCATTCAGCTGTGCGTACAGCTGCAATTGATCATTCAGGCCACGCAATCGGTCGGCCAGGCGCTTGCACAAGCCGATCATCAATTTGGCGCCGACCTTCGGGTTCTCGTCGATCAGTCTCTGCAGCGATTTGCGGGTCAGGCCGGCCGTCTGCAGCGCGCTGGTCGCCGTACAAGTCGCGGACCGCGGCGAGCCGTCGATCAGGCCCATTTCGCCAATAATATTGCCCGGTCCGAGGACTGAAATCGTCACCTGCGAGCTGCCCGCCGCCGCAGCCGTCTCGACCGACACCTCGCCATTCAGGATCAACAGCAGATAGCTTGTCCGGCTGGCATCGCCTTCGCGGAAAACCGTCGCGCCGGGTGGATACAAAACCAGCCCCATGTATGCGACGACGCAGGACGCCTCGTCGGCATCGAGGTCGGCAAGTGCCGCGTCGGTGCGCAGCAAGTCGGTGGCCAGGTCGGCGAGCGCCGGGTTGGCGGTCAGCGATCGCGCCAGGCGACTGCCGGGCCGATCGCCGTCGAATGCATCACCGGACAGAACAGAATCCATGTCTTCACCTCTGAACAACCGGGACCGAACCGCTTCTTGCCTTTTCAGCAAACCAGCGGCGCACGCTAGCATGGCCGCCTTTGCCGGTACAGCACCAAACTGTCGGCAGCCCGAATTTCAATGCGCCGCGCCCTCAACCGCCAACCCGCACCCCAGAAGTTATCCCGATCATGTCCTCTGCGTCGACCCTGAATAACCCGATCCGGGGTAGCAACCACCGCCTGCGCTGGTTCGCCTTGCTGATTTGCTCGGCTCCGCTGATGGCATTGGCACAGACCGGCGCCGCAGCGGCGGATGCCAGGAGCCCGGCGCTGGAACCGGCAGCGGCCGCCGCTTCGGCGCCGCGCAGCCAGACACCGTTGCGCCGCCCTTCGGATGCGACGCCGCCATCGACCACGCTGCAGCGGGTGCAGATCACCGGCAGCACCAGCACCGACGAGACGCAACAGCGCCGCCAGTCGACCGCTGCAAAGATCATCGTCGGACGCGAGGAAATCGAGCGCTTCGGTGACGACAACGTCGCCGATGTGCTGAAGCGCCTGCCGGGCGTCACCACGGGCGGTGCACCGGGGCGCCGCGGCGGCCCGCGGATGCGTGGTTTGAGCGGTGGCTATACCCAGCTGCTGATCAATGGTGAGCCGATACCCACGGGTTTCTCACTCGAATCGCTGACGCCCGAACAGGTCGAACGGATCGAGATCCTGCGCGCACCCACCGCCGAATACGGAGCACGGGCGATTGCCGGCACGATCAACATCGTGTTGCGCGAGGCGCTGCAGAAGCGGATCAACGACTTGCGGATCGGCACCGGCATCGAAAGAGGACGGGCGTCACCCAACGTCTCGTGGACCCGCAATGACAAGCTCGGCGACGCCGACAGCGGTGATGTCTACAACCTGTCGGTTTCGGCCTTCCGGCGCAGCCGTGCCGACACCATCGACAACCGCACCACCACATCCCGCATCGACAGCGGTGCGATCCTGCTGGAGCAGGACGAGACTGGCCAGGATAGCGACCACCGGATCGGCATGAATGCCAGCGCGCGGCTGCAATGGCGCCTGGGGGGCGGCAGCAGCTTCAGCCTGCAACCCTTCGTTTTTACATCGAGCAGCGACAGCCAGGGCCACCGGCACCTGGAGCAGCCGATCGGCAGCACGCTGCCACCGTATGCCGACGCCGATCTGGACAGCGAGAGCCGCTACACCGTGGCACGCATCAATGCGCAATGGCAGCAGCGCTTGGGCTCTAGCTCGCGCCTCGATTTGCGCCTCGGAACAGGCGGTTTCGACAGTCACTCGAGCAGCCGGCGGCTGGAGTCCGACGCGGCCGGCTCGCTGCAACGCCGGCTCGATGACACCAGCTCGATCAAGGAGCGATCGCTTACCTCGATCGGCAAGCTGTCGCATGAACTGGCCAGCGAACACAGTCTGGTGAGTGGCTGGGATGTGCAGCTGATCCGCCGTGAAGAGCAGCGCAGCAGCCTGCAGAACGGCATCGAGTTGCTTGGCAACTACAACAACGAAGTGAATGCTTCGTCGCAGCGGGTTGCCTTTTATACCCAGGACGAATGGAATCCAAGCCGGCAATGGTCGGCCTACGCCGGCCTGCGCTGGGAGCAGATTGCCACGCGAAGCGAAGCCAGCAGCAATCCGATCAGCCAGCGCAGCGCGGTGTGGACGCCGTTGTTGCAGGCCGTGTGGAAACCCGAGGAAAAAAGCCGCGACCAGATCCGGATGGCGCTGACCCGCAGCTACAAATCGCCGACCCTGCGCAATCTGATCGCCCGGCCATCGATTTCGACCCGCGAAAATTCGCCGACCAGCCCGGACACTGTCGGCAACCCGATGTTGCGCCCGGAACTGGCAACCGGAATCGATCTCGCCTACGAGCACTACTTGCCGGCCGGCGGGCTGTTCAGCGTCAACTTGTTTCAACGAAGAATCAGCAACCTGATCCGCACTGTCATCGACCAGGAAGTGGTGCCGTGGTCGGCGCCCGGTCAGACGCGCTGGGTGGCACGACCGCAGAATTTCGGCAAGGCCCTCACCCAAGGCATCGAGCTGGAAGCCAAGGGCAGACTCAACGAATGGGTTGCAGACTGGCCGGCGGTTGCCGTGCGCAGCAATCTCAGCGTATTCCGCTCGCGCGTCGACGGTGTGCCGGGGCCGGACAACCGCCTCGACGAGCAGCCTTCGGCGACCGCCAACCTGGGCGCCGACTACCGGTTTCGCAGCGCTCCGCTGACCATGGGTGGCAACCTGAACTGGACCCCGAGCTATGTGGTCCAGCAGACCGTCAGCCAGCAGCGCAGCAGCACGACCAAAAGAACCTTCGAAGCTTTCGCGACCTGGGCCTTCAATCCGGCGATGTCGCTTCGGGTCGCCGCCAACGACCTTGCACCGCTCGACTACACCACGCTCAGCAGCTACGACGTGGGAAACCTGCGCGACAGCCGCACCAACCGCAGCCACACCCGCACGCAGTGGAATGTCCGGCTCGAACTGAAGTTGTAAGCCGGCCGGGGCGGGGCAATACGTGGCACCAGCTTATCAGGCAGCCGGCATGAGTTCGACGCCTTTGTCGTTTTCGTTGGCGGCGTCAGTGGCGTTAGCGCCGTCGCCGTCCTCAATGTCCTCGCCGAGGAAACCACCGCTCTGGTGCGCCCACAAGCGCGCATAGAGTCCGCCGCGCGCGAGCAGGCTGCGATGGTCACCTTCCTCGACGATGCGACCTTTGTCGAGCACGACAAGCCGATCCATCGCGGCGATCGTCGAAAGCCGGTGCGCAATTGCCACCACCGTCTTGCCCTCCATCAGGCGATACAGGCTTTGCTGGATCGCCGCCTCGACTTCGCTGTCGAGCGCGCTCGTCGCCTCGTCGAGCAACAGGATCGGCGCGTCTTTCAACATCACCCGCGCAATCGCAATACGCTGGCGCTGGCCGCCCGACAGCTTGACACCGCGCTCGCCGACATGGGCGTCGTAGCCGGTTCGACCCTTCGGATCCACCAGGCCTGCAATGAAGACATCGGCCTCGGCGCGTTGCGCCGCGGCAATCATCTCGGCATCGCTGGCTTGGGGCCGGCCGTAGAGAATGTTGTCACGCACCGAGCGGTGCAGCAGCGAGGTGTCCTGCGTCACCATACCCACCTGCGCGCGCAGCGAATCCTGCGTCACACGGGCGATATCCTGGCCGTCGATCAGCGCGCGTCCGCCTTCGATGTCGTAGAAGCGCAGCAGCAGGTTGACGATCGTCGATTTGCCGGCCCCGGAACGCCCGACCAGGCCGATCTTTTCACCGGGCTGGATGCGCAGGTTCAAATGATCAATGACCGGCGTCGTACCGCCATAGGCGAAGCTCACGTCTTCGAAACGGACATCGCCGCGCGTGACCTGAAGATCCGTGGCGTCGGCACGATCGGTCACCGCGCGCGGTCGGCACAGCGTATTGATGCCGTCCTGGACCGTCCCGATGTGCTCGAACAAGGAAGCGAATTCCCACATCACCCAGTGCGAGATGCCGTTCAGGCGCAAGGCCATCGCAGTTGCCGCGGCAACTGCGCCGATGCCGACCTGGCCCAAGGTCCACAACCACAGGGTCGCGCCGGCGGTGCTCGCAATCAGCGCCATGCCGAGCACGTGGTTGACGATCTCGAAACCGGTGACCAGGCGCATCTGACCGTGCGCTGACAGCATGAATTCCTGCATCGCACCGCGCACAAAGCCGGCTTCGCGTCGAGCGTGAGAAAACAGCTTGACGGTGGCGATGTTGGCATAGGCGTCGGTGATCCGACCGGTCATCAGCGAACGCGCGTCGGCCTGGGCCTTGGCAACCCGCGCCAGCCTTGGCACGAAATAGAACATCGCACCGACATACAGCACCAGCCAGCCGATGAACGGCAGCAGCAGCCACAGGTCGAAGCTGCCGACCACCGCGATCATCGTGACGAAATAGATGATCACGAAGACCAGGATATCGGCCAGAATCATCCAGACATCGCGCACCGCCAGGGCGGTCTGCATCACCTTGGTCGAGATCCGACCGGCGAACTCGTCCTGGTAGAACCCCATGCTCTGGCCGAGCATCAGGCGGTGGAAATTCCAGCGCAAGCGCATCGGAAAATTGGCCGCCAGCGTCTGGTGCTTGAACAGGGTCTGCAGCGCTATCACCAGCGGACTGGCCAGCAGGATGCCGCCCAGCAACAGCAAGTGGCCGCGCTGATCGCGCCAGAACGTGGCCGGCTCGGCGCGCCCCAGCCAATCGACGACATTGCCCAGCATGCTGAACAACATGGCCTCGAAGACGCCGATGACCGCGGTCAGCAAGGTCATCGCGAGGATGAACGGACGCAAACCCTCCGTGCAACGCCACAAGAAGGCAAAGAAGCCTGCAGGCAGCGAGCCCGGCAGTGCATCCGGATAAGGCTGCACCAGGTTTTCGAAGGCTTTCAACACAGGTGATCTCCGGGTTTGGCGGTTTCTTGGCGGCTGCGCCCGGTCCCGGTTGAGGACAGGCTCAGCCGCCAGGGCGAAACGATAGCGCACCATGGCGCCGTGCAGATGACCAGGGTTTACACGCAGATCGCCGCCGCTTTGGTGCGGCTTGACACCGATACCATGCAGACCCTCGCGCGTCCACTGATGGCCGACATCGCGACCGGCTTTATGGAGCAGCATTCGAATGGCGTTCGATTACATCGTGGTGGGCGGCGGCTCGGCGGGTTGTGTTCTGGCGGCGCGACTGAGCGAAGATCCTGCGGTCAACGTTGCCCTGCTCGAGGCCGGTCCGGCGGACCGCAGCGTTTTGGTGCATTGCCCGGCCGGAATCGCCTTGCTCGCCAAGAGCGGCGGCGCAAACTGGTGCTTCGAAACCGTCGCGCAAGCCGGGCTGAACGGCAGGCGCGGGTATCAGCCGCGCGGCAAGGTGCTCGGCGGATCGAGTTCGATCAATGCAATGGTCTATGCCCGTGGCCACCGGGCCGACTACGACGGTTGGGCCGCAGCCGGGAACGTGGGCTGGGGTTACCAGGATGTGCTGCCCTACTTCATCAAGGCTGAACACAACGAGCGCGGCGCCGATGCCTATCACGGCAGCGATGGACCGCTCAACGTGATGGATCTGCAAACGCCCAATCCTCACACGGCCCGGTTCGTGGAAGCGGCGGTGCAAGCCGGATTTACCTTGAATCGCGATTTCAATGGCGAGCAGCAGGAAGGCGTCGGCGCCTACCAAGTGACCCAGCGCGGCGGCGAACGGTTCAGTGCGGCCAAGGCCTATCTGGCGCCGAACGCCGGGCGACCGAACCTCAAGGTGATCACCGATGCGCAGGCGACGCGTCTGATGATCGAAGGTCGGCGCGTTGTCGGTGTCGAATATCGGCAGCACGGTGCAATCAGGCAGATTGCCGCCCGTCGTGAAGTCCTGCTCAGCGCTGGTGCGCTGCAATCACCGCAGTTGCTGATGCTGTCCGGGATCGGACCTGGCGCACATCTGCAGCGGCACGGCATCGCTGTGATCGACGATTTGCCCGGGGTCGGACTCAATCTGCACGACCATCCCGATATCGTTCAGGTCATCGATGCCCCGCACCTGAAGGATCTGTTCGGCTTGTCGATGACCGGCGCCTGGCGTCTGCTCGGCGCGGCACGCGAATGGGCGTCGCAGCGCAAGGGGCTGCTGACGACCAATTTTGCGGAAGCGGGCGGGTTCATCAAGAGCCGACCCGAAGAAACCTTGCCCGACCTGCAACTGCATTTCGTGGTCGGCAAGCTGATGGATCACGGCCGCAAGACGGTGTTCGGACATGGTTATTCGTGCCATGTCTGCCTGCTGCGCCCGAAGAGCCGCGGTAGCGTGCAACTGGCCAGTGCCGAGCCAGGCTTGCCACCATTGATCGACCCGAACTTTCTCGCCGACGCTGACGATCTGCAAGCCATGCTGCGCGGCTTCAAGCTGATGCGCACGATCCTGCAACAACCGGCGCTTGCCGATCAGGGGGGACGCGAACTGGCGGTATCTGCCCAGGCACGCAGCGACGAGGAGATCACGCGCTTCATTCGTGACCGTGCCGATACCATCTATCATCCGGTTGGCACATGCCGAATGGGCAGCGATGCCGGCGCGGTGGTCGACGCCGAATTGAAGGTTCACGGCATCGCCGGTCTGCGCGTGGTCGATGCCTCGGTAATGCCACAGATCGTGGGTGGCAACACCAACGCGCCGACGATCATGATCGCCGAAAAGGCATCCGACCTGATCAAGGGAGCAGCCAATAAATGACTCGATCGGGCAGACTTGATAATCCACCCCAACGGCCCCACTTTGAACGGGGGAAAAGACTCGGTTATGGTAGCGGAGCCTGCACATGGCAGGCGCCAATTGACACAGGACTGCATGCAATGAATGCGATGAAGAAGAGCTGGGTGACCATGGCGATGTCGGTGGCGATGATCTTGGGCAGCATCGGTGCAATCTTGCTGCCGACGGATGCTGAGGCGCGTCGCTTTGGTGGTGCTCGATCGCAGGGCATGCAGCGCAGCATGCCGGCCCAGAAGCCGGCCGCAGCACCTCAGCAATCGCCAACCAACGCAGCGGCCCCAGTCGCCGGCGGCGCTGCGGCTGCTGCGGGCAAGCGCTCCTGGATGGGTCCGCTGGCCGGTCTGGCCGCCGGGCTTGGCCTCGCGGCGTTGATGAGCCACCTCGGCCTCGGAGCCGAGTTCGCCAACTTCATCATGATGGCCTTGCTGGCCGTCGCTGCCTTCGTCGTGATCCGCCTGGTGATGCGCCGCTTCGGCCCGCAGCCGGGCAGCGCTGGTGGCCCACGTCTGCAAGCCGCCGGACCAGCCAATGCTGCTGATCCGATGGCGCGCAGCGCCTTCGGCTCGGGCGCGCAGAACTGGACGCCCGCGCCTGCGTCGGCGCAGCCATCATTTGCGCCGGCATCAGCCGCAGCAGCCGCTTCCCTGCCCGCCGGCTTTGACGCCGCGGCTTTCGAGCGCATCGCCAAGATGATCTTCATCCGCATGCAAACTGCCAACGACGCCGGCGACCTGAACGATCTGCGCAATTTCACGACGCCCGAAATGTTTGCCGCAGTGCGCCTGGAATTGCAGGAGCGTGGAGGCGTGGCGCAGCAGACCGACGTTCTGAAGGTCGACGCCGAAGTGCTGGACGTGGCGGAAGAAAACGAGCGTCAGGTTGTCAGCGTCCGCTTCCACGGCCTGATCCGCGAAGAGCGCGAAGCCGTGGCGAACGACTTCGACGAAATCTGGCACTTGGTCAAGCCGCTCGACGACAGCCGTTCATGGGCGATCGCAGGCATCCAGCAGCGCGCGTGACACGCTAGCGCGCTGCGTCGACACGGTTCATCGCCGCCAGACGAAAGCGCTTGCCGAGGCAGCCGGGTAACCGGGTAACCGGCCGCCGAAGGGAACAGGGGGAGAGGCTGGCCGCAGGCTGGTGCCGGAGGTCACGCAGGCAGCCGGTCTCCCGTCGCCTCGCGCTTCATCCCGGCCCGAATCGAATTCAGAAAATCAGCGCCACCACAAACAGGCCGATCATCACGAACCCCAGCACCACCTTGGCCAACAGCCCGGCCATGATGCCAAGCCAGGTTGCAACGCCCACGTGCAAGGCTCTGCGCTGGTCCTTGATCGCGATGAACTCGCCGATCGCCGCGCCGACAAGCGGCATGAACAAGACACCAACGAACCCCATGAACAGTCCGACCACGGTGCCGATCATCGCGCCGATGATGGCCTGACGGCTGGCCCCGGCCCGCTTCGCACCAAGCAGGCCGGCGACGAAATCGAGAACCCAGGCCAACACCGCGATCACCGTGATGACGGCCAACATCCCGGTGCCGACCCGGGCAAACCCGTCGATCCACGCACCGAGCACAATGCCGCCGAGGATCAACGCCGTCCCAGGCAACGCCGGCAGCACCGTTCCGGCAAGCCCTGCGATGATGAGCAAAACGCTTAGCAACCACCAGAGAATGTCGGTGTTCATCAAAAGGCTTGCGCAGACAGGCGCCGGGACATTGAAAGGGTCGTGATCATCTCAGCAATTTCGTGGCAGGCTGTGCTGGCGGGGCTTGATGAATGATCGAGCAGAAGACCTGTCTGTCTACCGATTGGCTCAGCAGCCTCTACAGCGATGAAATCTGCATCGCCGTCGACAAGCCGCCGGGCCGGTTGTCGGTTCCCGGACGCGGCGGCCTGGCCGAGGGCAGCGTGGCTCAGCAGGTGCAGCAGCAATGGCCCGATGCGCTGACCGTGCATCGGCTCGACATGGCCACCTCCGGGGTCTTGCTGTTTGCCAGGGGTTCCACCTGGCAAAGGCATTTCAGCAGCCAGTTCGAGCAGCGACGCATAGTCAAGACTTATATCGCAATCGTCACCGGGCGCCTGGGCAATCAGGTCGGAGACAGCGGCCGGATCGACCTGCCGCTCGCCGCCGATTGGCCGAACCGTCCCCGACAACGCGTCGACAACAACAACGGAAAGCCATCGCAAACGCTTTGGCGCGTCGTCGCACACGATCCACTCGACTGCTGGACGCGCGTGGAACTGGAACCGCTCACCGGCCGCTCGCATCAGCTTAGGGTCCATCTGCTGGCAATCGGGCACCCGATCATCGGTGACGCCTTGTATGGCAAGCTTGGGCAAGAATCACCTGCACCCCGGCTGATGCTGCATGCGCGTTCGCTTGGCTTTTTCCATCCGCTGTCCGGCGCGCGCGTCGTCATCGAGTCGCCAGCGCGGTTCTGAATCGAAAACGATCATCCACCCGGATCGAATCCATGAATCAATCCCTGTACATCCTGACAGGCGCGTCGCGCGGCCTCGGCGCGGCCATCGCTGAACAATTGCTTACGCCGCACTGCGTGTTGCTTTGCATCGCGCGGAAAGCCAACCCCGCACTGCAGACCAAGGCGCTTGCCGAAGGTGCGCAGCTCACCCAGTGGCAACAAGACCTGGCTGAGCCAGCACCCGTTGCCGACGAGCTCACCAGATGGTTGGCCACGCTCGATCCGGCCGGCTTTGATCGGGCTTGTCTGATCAACAACGCCGGCGTGATCAGCCGCGTCGGACCAGTCGACGAAAGCGAAGCCACCGATCTGACTCGCGCGCTGCGCGTCGGCCTCGAGGCGCCGCTGCTGCTCGCTGCCGCATTCTTGCGTGCAACCGCCAAATGGTCTGCGGCTCGCCGCATCCTGAACATCTCTTCAGGGCTCGGGCGGCGCGCCATGGCCGGCTCGGCCACCTACTGCGCTGCCAAGGCGGGGCTCGACAACCTGTCGGCGGCGATGGCGCTCGATGAAGCATCCCGACCGAATGGTGCACGCATCGTTTCACTGGCGCCCGGCGTCATCGATACCGACATGCAGGTGCAGCTGCGCAGCGCCGACCCGGGCGGGTTTCCGGATCAGGGAAATTTCATCGCGATGAAGACGCAGGGCCGGCTGGCGACCGCCAGCGACGCGGCACGCCAAGTCGTGAAATTTCTGAACCGGACCGACTTCGGCGACCAGGTGATCGCCGACGTTCGTCAAGCCTGACCGGCTGGCCTGCACAAGACCCTCAAAACCTTCAGTTGCCTGGACATTCTTCATATGCTGATGCGCTCCCTGTCAGGCCTGCGGCTCGGCGCCGCTTTTTTCTGCTGCTCACTGGTGCTGGCCGCCTGCTCGCCCAACCCGATCCAGCCCTCGTCCGCCGCTCGCCACATCGAGCCCAATTCGAACCTGCGACTGCAGGGCATCCCGCCCTTGCCGCTGCAGATCGCCGACGAAGTCGCGAGGTATACCGATTTTCGCGGCCACCGCTTCGTCGACTGGCACCCGCTGCGTCGTGAGATGCTGGTGGCGCACCGCAAGTCTGGCGGCAACACCACGCAGCTGTTCCGCATTGCTTCGCCATTGGCAGAAGCCGAGCAACTGACCGATTCCGCGGATCCGGTGTCATCGGCGAGCTACGAGCCGCGCGACGGCAGATTCATCGTCTTCGCCCGCAGCAGTGGCGGGAACGAGGCGGCGCAGTTGTTCCGGCTCGATCCCGACACCAGGGCGACGATCCAGCTGACCGACCCAGCCGAGCGGCATGAACTGCAGGCATGGTTGCACGCCAGCGCAATGATGGTGGTCGGCTCATTGCCGCTTGACAAGACGGCCGCTGGCGGCAAGCGGGCCAAGGTCGTCACGCGCATCCGATTGGTCGATCCGTTGCACCCCGAAGCAGCTCGACTGATCGCCGAACTCGACGGCGGTGGCTGGTATGCAGGCGCGGTGTCGCGCGACGACCGCCGGATTGCCATGATCCGCTACCTGTCTGCCAACGAATCGCAGGTCTGGATGCTCGAGCTGGCATCGGGGCAGATCACCCAATTGCTGCCGCAGGCCGGGACGGCCGAGAAAGCAAGTTTCTTCGCCGGCGCCTTCAGCGCCGACGACCAGAGCCTGTTCGTCGTCAGCGATCGCTTCAGCGAGTTTCGAGAACTGCTGCGCTACGATTTCGGCGCCAACACATTGACTCGGGTCACCGCGAACATTCCCTGGGATATCAGCGGCCTGACCACCACGGCCGATGCTGGCCTGGTTGCGGCCCAGGCAAACGTCGACGGCCGCGACGAGTTGCGCCTGTTCGACGGGCTGACACTGGCTGAGCTCCCTGCCCCCAAGCTGCCGGCCGGCAGTATAGGCAGCACACAATTCCATCGCCGATTGCCGGACCTGGCCTTTTCGATCGATGGCTCGCAAGGTCCGAGCCAGCTCTACAGCATCAATGCCTTGACCGGCAAGCTTGAGCAGTGGACGCGCGCTGAAACGCCGCCGGGCGTCGACCCGAGTCGGTTCGGCGAGCAGCAAATCATTCGCTGGCCGAGTTTCGACGGCCGAACGATTTCCGGCCTGCTGAACCTGCCGCCGCCGCGATTCAGCGGCAAGCGACCGGTACTCGTGCAAATCCATGGCGGCCCCGAATCGCAGGCCAAGGTCGGTTTCATGGGACGCTACAACTTCCTGCTCGACGAACTCGGCATCGCCGTGATCCAGCCGAATGCGCGGGGCTCGTCAGGCTACGGCAAGACCTTCGTGGCCCTCGACGATGGCCGCCTGCGCGAAGATTCGGTCAAGGACATTGGCGCCTTGTTCGATTGGATCGCCGCCCAACCCGGGCTCGACGCGTCACGCGTGATGGTTTCCGGCGGCAGCTATGGTGGCTACATGAGCCTGGCGGTCAGTACCCACTACGCCGACCGGATCGCCGGTGCGATCGACGTCGTCGGCATCTCCAATTTCGTCAGTTTCCTGAACAACACCGAGAGTTATCGGCGCGATTTGCGACGCGTCGAATACGGTGACGAGCGCGACCCCGCGATGCGCGATTTCCTGGAGCGGATTTCACCGTTGACACAGGCCGATCGGATCACCAAACCGCTGTTCGTCGTGCAGGGCAAGAACGATCCCCGCGTGCCATACACCGAGGCCGAGCAGATCGTCGCGAAGCTGCGCGACAAAGGCGTGCCGGTCTGGTATTTGCGGGCCGAAAACGAAGGCCACGGATTTGCGCGCAAGGAAAATGCCGATTTCCAGTTTTACGCGATGGTCGAATTCATGCGCCGAAACCTGCTGAAGTGATCGGCAACAGTCAGCCAGGCGGACCTTGAAAACCGCCTTGGCGAAACGTGATCACCAAGGTGTCGCGCCAGCCTTCGCCGGCCGGATCGACCGGCTGTATCGGGGTCGATTCATGGATCACCAGCGCGTCGTCGAGCAACAGCAGACTCCACGGCTCGCTCAGCGTGAAACGACTGCCAGCGGGACCGTCGGCGTCGAAAACACGCGTCTCGCCGCCCTTGATGCCATGCCGCGATACCAGAATCACGGCCACCAGATCTACCCCATCGCGGTGCGCGCCTTCGGGTGTCGGCCGGCCGATGCCATCGGTTGTGTCGATGCGAAACTGGTGCGCCTCGACAAACCAGCGACGATCCCCTTTGACCGATGACGCAACCGCCGCCAGCTTGCTGATCATCTGCTGCCACGCGCGGCAGTCGCAGATCGATTGATCGATCGGCTCGAACCAGCGCTCAAGCCCGCCGTGCAGCGCGTTGTATTCGAGCGGCTGCCAATGCGCCCGGCCAGATATGCGTTCGATCCGATCACCGTCGACGATGAAACAGGCATGGCGGCGGCGCCGGTAGCGGCCCCCATCGAGCAGATAGCGATCCGGCGGCAAGTCGTGCCAGCTTGGCTCCAGCGCCTTCAGCTGGCTCAGTTCAACGCCCAGGAGAGCGCACAGCTCACCAGCTGCCAGCACGCCGTAGCCGGGATCGAGCAAGTGAGCTCGCAATTCTGAGGAATCGACGAACGATGGAGAGAACGACATGAGGCAAGCGAGAAATCGAATCTCGGATTGTGCCCGCCATCGTCACGGCTTCGTACAGGTCCGGCACACAACTTCACGTTCGCGCAGTGAGCGCTTCACACAGTGATCAGACGATGAGAAATCGGTTGCCATGCAGCCGTGACCCGATCAACAACAAGGATCAACTCAATGAAATTCAACAGCGCATCTTCAAAGGTAGCGGTTGCCGGCGCTGCACTGGTTGCCGCATTCGGTTTGGCAGGTGCAGCACAGGCGCAATCGCAAGGGCCTTATGTCGGCGGCAGCGTCGGCGGCTCGCACTACAAAGGCAGCCCCGTGGGCAATGCCGAAACCGACCGTTCGACGACCGCCACCAAGCTATACGGCGGCTATCAGGTCACACCCAATTTCGCGGTCGAGGGTGGATATGTCGATCTGGGCAAGTTCGACAGCAGTGCCGGACAGTTGAAAGCAAACGGAGCCTACCTGGACGCGGTGGGCAAGTTGCCGATCGCCGGGCCGTGGTCGGCAATCGGCCGGGTCGGTGTCATCAACGGCAAGACCGAAGGCTTGGGCGGCAACGGCCGCGATGTCAATGCCAAGCTGGGAGCCGGTGTGGAATATGCCATCGATTCGAATCTGGCCGTGCGCGGCGAATGGGAGCGATATCGCCTGGACACCAGCAGTGGCAAGGCCAATACCGACACCTATACGGTTGGCGTCAAGTACGCGTTCTGAACGTCAGGCCAAACCGAGCCAGTGATCTCGCCAGTGCAAGCGCCACGCATCACTGCGTGGCGCTTGCATCATCAGTCAGGCTGGCGGCCCGGCCACCACGTTCACCGTTGTCCCGGCGCATTCGACCCGCTGCCCCGACCTGATCTTGCAGGTGCGTCGGGATTCAGCCGATCCATCCACGCTGACCATTCCGGCGAGCACCATCTGCTTGGCATCGCCGCCGCTGCTGGCCAGGCCGCAGGCTTTCAACAAGGCGTCAAGCGGGATGAAATCACCGCGAAGAGTGAATACGACCTCAGACATGGATACGCCTGATCTCTGGCATCCGGAATTGCGTTGCGGTGTCCGTCATGGCGCCGGATGGGTCGGATCAATCCAGTAGACCGATTCGGGCTTCTCCACCGGTTCGATATCGAGGTTGATGGCAACTGCCTCGCCATCGCTGCGTACCAGCACACATTCGAGAACCTCATCCGCACTCGCGTTGATTTCCTGATGCGGAACAAACGGCGGAACATAGATGAAATCGCCGGGGCCTGCTTCGGCGGTGAATTCGAGTGCCTCACCCCAGCGCATACGCGCCCTGCCTTTGACCACGTAGATCACGCTTTCCAACGCGCCGTGGTGATGTGCACCAGTCTTCGCGTTGGCGTGGATATGGACCGTGCCGGCCCACAATTTGCGGGCGCCTACCCGGGCAAAGTTGATCGCCGCCTGGCGGTCCATGCCGGGTGTCTGAGCGGTGTTCGCATCGAGCCGATCAGCAGGCACGACCCGTACCCCATCGTGTTTCCAACGTGCGCCAGCAGCATCGTTGCCCGTGTCTGTCGAACGATCGTTCACCTCGTCTCCCCGCGTCGATGATGGTGCCATTGTGCAGCTTCCAGCAGGCGCTCATCCAATCGCACAGGTCATGGCCTGGCGACATGGTGTACATTCCACGCACAGTCATACGCAAGACCGTTTGTCAGAAATCCTCTGCTACACGGCAACTTCGGTTGCCTCGCCTCATTGGAAATCCCCAGATCAATTCTTGAGTGTCGCTGCATGCGCGGCATGTGCCACGCATTAAATCCGCTAGAAAGCTAGAGAGTTAGGAAATATCCATGACGACGCAAACCGGTACCGTGAAGTGGTTCAACGAGAGCAAGGGCTACGGCTTCATCGCTCAAGATGCGGGCGGCGCTGACCTGTTCGCCCACTTCCGTGACATCCAGGGCTCGGGTTTCAAGACCCTGACCGAGAACCAGAAGGTCGAATTCGAAGTGAAGCAAGGCCAAAAAGGCCTGCAAGCAGCGAACATTCGTCCGCTGTAAGGGGCTTCATCTCCCAATGAAAACGCGGCCTAGGCCGCGTTTTTTTGTGTCCTCACTTTCGGCCGGCGACTTCAGGTGACGTCGCCACAAACCGCCGGTGGCAATTTCAAACTGCCGCTATGCAGACGCCGATACGGCGCGGTGACGTCGTCGACACACGCAGTAATGACTCGGCGGCTGGCATCCTGACGCGCTGCGACCGGAGCAACGACCGACCGCGTCTCCGAGACGGAATTCCTGGTGACGGCGGCGATCTGCTGATACTCGATGCAATCCGAATCGGTCGCATGGGTTGGCGCGTCAGGCGCGGCAACAGCCGCCGCAACGCTGCTCAACATCATGATCAAGGTCAGCGTCGTATTGCGTTTCATGGCTGCTCTCCCGTTGCTCTGATATATCTTGTTCGCTCGACGAAAATATAACCAGCGCGCTCATCGAACCCAGTCGGCTTGCGCCATGTCGCAAAGTAGGAAGGCTCCCACAAGTCTCAAGGGAGGTAGGCGACATGAGGTCCGTCGATTCAGCAACTGCGCTGGTTCTGAAGCTGCGAAAATGGCCACCGTGTCAGCCTTCGACTCGATTCCGTGAACGACTGCGATCTTCCCCAATGGCCCGGCGCGCCGCTGGGCGCGGCACTGATCGCGCAAAGCCGGGAACTGCACGCCATCAGCGACCTTCAAGGCCGACTCGTCTGGGCAAATCGGTCGTTTCGCCAGCTCTTCGGCTTCCATCTGCCAGTCGGTGCCGAGCTGTCGCGTTGCTTTCACGCAGCCGATCAACCCGGCACAACCGGCACCCGGCCGATTGCCGAAGTACTGGCGGGTGATGGGCCTGCCGAAACGGTGGTGATCTTCGACGCGCCGTCAACCCCGGATCAGGACGTTCGCACCATCAGGCTGCACTTGCGGGTTTTCAGTCTGGCAGAAAATCGCTTGTGGATCCTGACCGACATCAGTGCAGAGCATGCGCAGAAAGAACGCCTGCAGCGCCTCGAGGAGCTGCTCGATACCGCACAGGAATTCGGCCGCCTTGGCGTCTGGGAACGCGAACTGGCCAGCGGCAAGGGGCGTTGGGATAACCACGTCTTCCGCTTCTGGGGCTTCGACCCGTCGCGCGGAACGCCCAGCTTCGCCGATGCAGCCGAGCGCATTCACCACGACGATCGAAACTCGCGTGAATTCTTCGAATCGAGCCAGCGAGCAGGCCGATACTCGCAGCGCTTTCGCGTCATCCAGTCCGACGGCAGCTTGCGCTGGCTGCATTCGCATTGGGAGATCAAGGCTGCGGCGGACGGCACGCCGACCCATGCTGTGGGTGTCATGGTCGACGACAGCGAAACGATGGCGATGGCGCGCCAGCTCAGCGAAGCAACGGCCAAATTGACGATTGCGGTCGATCTTGGCGAAATCGTGATCTTCGAGCAGGTCCTGAACACGGACCGCATGAAGCTGAACGCACGAGGTTGCGAAATCCTCGGCATCCAGTTCACTGAAGATGGCTTGCCGATCGACGAATTCGAACAGCTGATTCATCCGGAAGATCGAGAAGAAATGAAGCTGGCCGAGGCGCGGGCCATGTCCGAACGCAGGCCGGTCGACCTGCAAGTGCGCCATCGAGGCCGCGACGGTCAATGGCGGCACCTGTTGTCGCGTCGCGTGTTGCAACGTGATGCGTTTGATCAACCGCTGGCATTTGTCGGTGTCGCGCTCGATGTGACCGAACGCGTGCTCGCGCAGCGAACGCTCGAAGAAACCGCTCGCGGCCTGGAAGTGGCCACCACGGCCGCTGGTGTGGGCATCTGGAGCCGCGACACCAACACCGGAGATGGCCAGTGGAACATGCAGATGTACCGGTTCTTCGACCGTGATCCGCAGCTCGGGCCGCCGTCGCGCGAAGAGTGGCTGTCCACAATGATCCATCCCGATGACCGGAAATCGATGGACTCGGTGCGACTGAGGGTGCATCAGTCTCCGGCGGATGGTGCAACCACAGAATACCGGATCATTCGTCCGGACGGATCGGTTCGTTGGCTGGTCGAGTTGGCCCGGTTCGAAGAGCGCAACGGCCGCTTGATGATCTTCGGCGCGACCATGGACATCACTGAGCGCAAGAACGCGGATCTGGCCATGCGCAAGGCCAACGAACGGATTGCGCTGGCTACCCGCGGCGCAGGGATCGGCACCTGGGAACGCGATCTGCGCACCGAAGATGTTCGCTGGGATGAGCAGATGTTCCTGCTGCGAGGCCTGCAGATGCCATCCGACGCCGATCAGCAGGCTCGTGCTGCCCGTGTGCTCCGAAAGAGCCTGGTCTACCCGGCCGATATCGAGCAGATCGACGACTCAGACCGGCGGCCCTGCACTGACGCATCGATGGCCAGCCATGAATATCGGGTGCGCTGGCCAGATGGCCGACATCGGTGGCTGGCCTCGCGGTCGATCCCGATCTTCGACGAAACGGGCCAGGCCGTTCGCCAGATCGGGGTCGAATGGGATGTTCACGAGCGCGTGATGGCTGACGAGATCCAGCGTGAGGCGCTGGCAGCGCGGCAACAGAGCGAGGCAAAGGCTGTCTTGCTGGCACGCATCAGCCATGAGCTGCGCACTCCCCTCAATGCGATTCTCGGCTTCACCGACCTGATCTCGCGCGACCTGCCGGCAAGCACCGAGCCAGCCGGCGCAATGGCCGGTAAGCCCGCCGGTCAACACGAGCGACTCGGGCACATCCGCAATGCGGCCGAACGCTTGCTCGAACTGGTCGACGACGTGCTCGACCTGTCGAAGATCGAGACGGGCGGTCTGAATTTGCAGCCTACCGCAATCGAACTGCTGCCCGTGCTGCAGGAGATCGTCGAGCAAAACCAGCAGAAGGCGCGACGGCGATCGGTGCGTCTGCGCCTGCACGGCGATCCGATCAAGGTACTGGCTGACCCACCACGACTGCGCCAGGTCCTGTCCAAACTGGTGGGGCATCACGTCGGCAGTGCGCCTGCGCGTTGCGAGGTAAACATCCTGGTATCGCAACAGCTGCACGAAGCGCGCATCGCGCTTGCAGTGCGCCATGGTCCCGACAAATCGGCCCAACAGTTCGAACTCTTCGCTCCTGCGGAGTTGTCGACCGGAGCAAGCCCGAATCACGATCCTGATTTCGGCTTGTTCGATGCCCTGTTGAACGGCATGAATGGCCGAATCGAATTGCGCCCGCAAGACAACGTTGGCGAGCGAGTCGTGATGTGGCTGCCACTGGCCGCGAAGCGCGGTGAATCATTCGCCGTGGCGGATACGCAAGCGGCAGCCGGTCGGGTGGCGCGCGTGTTGTACATCGAGGACAACCCGGTCAACGTGATCCTGGTCGAAGAACTGGTCGGACAACGAGGCGATATCGACTTCCGCAGCGCGTCCACCGGCAGCGCAGGCGTGGACCAGACGGCGCAATTTCAGCCAGACCTGGTCCTGATCGACATCCATCTGCCCGACATCGACGGGTTTGAAGTCCTGCGACGACTGCGCGCCAATCCACACACCGCAGCAACTTGCTGCGTGGCGCTGTCAGCCAACGCAATGCCCGAAGACGTTGCGCGCGCCAGAGCAGCGGGCTTCGACGATTACTGGACCAAGCCGATCCGGTTTTCCAGCTTTCTGGCCGGACTGAATCGGATCCTTCCAGCCAGGCCGCTGCGTGCAGCTGCACCCTGACCGATGGCTCAGGAGCCTTTCAGCAGGGCCTTCTCGTCCTTTTCATCGAATTTTCGATTCTCACAGGTTCGGGCATAGCCGGCCCGTCCATCCTCGAACGCCTGGACCTTGGCGTTGAAGTCGGCAACCCTGCCCTCGAAATCAGCCACCTGTCGGCTGCGGTTGGCGGCGCGAAGGTTGTAGGCATTGACCGCTTCTGCATTGCTGCGGTCAACCGTGGCCATGTCCGCGCGCAAGGCCTCGCCGTCACGCTTGACCTCATCAGTCTGCGCCGTAACCTCGGTTTGCATGCGGGTCACCTCGGCAGCGAGATCCTTGTTGCGGGCCTGCAGCGCCATGCAGTCGCGCAACTGCTCACGGGTCAGCAACGGTTCGATAGGTTTCGGCACGAACGGCGCGGGCTCGGCTTTTTTGGCGCCTTGGCGAACCGCAGGCGGCTTTTTCGTCGGCTCGGCGGCACTCGCCGGGCTCAGCAAGATCATCGCGCCGGCACAGGCCGCGCAGAGGCTGGATATCGACCAACGCGGCCGGATCGGTGCAAGCGGAAAGATCATGGCGACAGTTTTCATCGGACAAGTGGACGCAACCCGCCGTTTCGACGTGGGGGTTGCCCGAACGTCACGACGGCCGGCATGATGCCACGTGGATTCGCGAATCGTGCACTCTCGTGAAGAATCCGCTTTGCAGCCAAACTTTCGCGCCACGATTTCAAGCAATCCAGATGGACCTGCCCTCTGCTGCGCGCCGAACGCTTGTATCGGCGACTGAACCGCGCCAGGTGCTGCTGTTTTCCGGTCACCGTATCGACGAGCCGGGCCGCAGCCCGCCGCGCTTCAGCCCTTCGATGCAGGCTGCCGCCAAGCAGCGCCTCGCCGCCGAGTTGACCCGCCTGCACGCCGGCCCGGCCGATCTGGCACTGTGTCAGGCGGCCGCCGGTGGCGACCTGCTGTTTCTGGAATGCTGCCACGCACTCGGCGTGCGGTGCAGCGTCCTGTTGCCATTCGGTGAGGCGCAATTTATCGAACAATCGATTCTGTCCAGCATCGACGGAGCAGATTGGCTCGGTCGCTGGGTGGTTTTGAAAACGTCCCTGATCGAACCGCCGCGGGAGATGCCAGCTGAGCTGGGACCGACACCCGACGGCAGCGACCCTTACGAACGCTGCAACCAGTGGCTGCTCGACACCGCGCTGGCGCACGGGCCCGACAAGGTGCGCTTGCTCTGCCTGTGGAACGGTCTCGACGGCGACGGCCCGGGTGGCGTGCAGCACATGGTGGCGCAGGCCCGCCGGCGCGGCGGCGAGGTGCGCTGGATCGACACCCGGACGCTGGTCCGAGAGTGAGCGGGCATCCGCGCAATTGCGGCTGCAGCTCAATCGGTCGAAACCGGCGTGCGCATCGTCACCAGTTCCTCGGCCATCGTCGGGTGAATTCCCAGCGTCGCGTCGAACTGTGCCTTGGTCGCTCCCATTCCCATCGCGACCGCAAAGCCCTGGATGATTTCGCCGGCATCCGCGCCAACCATGTGCAGCCCGAGCACCCTGTCACTCGCGGCATCGACAACCAGTTTCACCAAGCTGCGCTCATCGCTGCCTGACAAGGTATGTTTGAGCGGCCGGAACTCGCTGCGGAAGATTTGCAAGCGCCCGTAACGCTCGCGTGCCGCAGCTTCGGGATCGGCAGTCGGTTCGGGGGCGGCGTCACCCGGCGCCCACCACAGATCGAACGTCGCGCTCGGTCGATCCCGATAGCCGTGCTCGACGACGTTCGCACTCA
>JBDTQC010000009.1:0-23939 GCA_039932405.1 Ideonella sp. | reverse complement strand
GCCGGCCTGTTCACCGTGATCCTGATCGGTCTGCTGGTCGAGAATCTGATCTTCCGCAATATCGAGCGGATCACGGTGCGGCGTTGGGGCATGCAGACCTGAGCTGGTTTGACCGATGTCACTGCGACAACTGAAGACCCTCATTGCGGTCGCCGAACTGGGAAGCTTCGCGAAGGCGGCGGCGGCGGTTTACCTGACGCCGGCCGCGGTCAGCCAGCAGATGAAGGCGCTGGAGACCGAACTCGGTGTGGCACTGTTCGATCGCAACAAGCGAACGCCCGAACTCACTCCGCTGGGTTACACGCTGGTGCCGAAAGCGCGCGAGGTCGTCAAGGCCTATGGGGGGATGATCGGCGCGCTGGTCGGCGACTTTGCGCTGCACGATGAAATCACCATCGGGGCGGTGCCCACGACGATGACCGGCCTGATTCCCAGGACGGTCAAGGCCTTGCGAGACCTCTATGACGGGCTGCACATCCGGATCGTGCCGGGTCTGTCGTCCGAACTGCTGCCGCAGGTCGACCGCGGCTTTCTCGACGCGGCAATCCTGAGCTGGCCGGCCAACCTGTACGGGCATCTGCATTGGCGTGTCTTTGCGGAAGAAGAGTTGATCGTCATTGCGCCCCCGGACGCAATCGAAAATGATGCCTGCGCGCTGCTGCAGAACCACCCGTTCATCCGCTTCAATCGCCGGGCCTGGGTCGGCCAGCAAATCGAGGCGTGGCTTGCCGAGCGCAAGATTCGTGTCCATGAAAGCATGGAGCTGGACACCCTCGAATCGATCGACATGATGGTGCACTACGGGTTGGGCGTATCCATCGTTCCGCGCCGCTGTGTGCCGCCGCCGCACACGCTCAGCCTCAAACGCGTTTCGCTCGATCCGCCATCGACGCCTCGTCTGCTCGGATTGCTGTCGCGCCATGACAGCGAGAAATCACGCCTGATCGATATCGTCCTCGCTGAACTCGCGCGCCAGGTGCAACTGGGTCAGGTTGTGCGCGAGATCGAAGCCGAAGCCCTACGTTCGCACGAGCGCGTCGTGGTCTGATCGGCTGCGGCTTGCCGCCGCTTGCCGCCGCGCAGAGCAACAACGCCATCGCCACCAACTTTTACCAAGACTGGAAACACCGCATGATCAAACACCGCATCTTCAGCCGCCGTCTGGCCCTGGCCAGCGCCGTGGGCCTGGCATTGCTTGCCGCTCTGCCCGCCGTCGCACAATCCGATTGGCCGACCAAACCGGTGCGCATGATCGTCCCGTTTTCGCCCGGCGGCTCCACCGACGTGGTGGCGCGGCTGCTGGCGCAGCAATTGAGCGTGTTGTGGGGTCAGACCGTCGTGATCGACAACCGAGCCGGCGCCGCAGGCAACATTGGCGCGGACCTGGTGGCCAAGGCCGCTCCCGACGGCTACACCCTGCTGTTGGCATCGGGCAGCATCACCATCAACCCGAGCCTCTACAAGAAAATGTCGTTCGACACCAGGAAGGACCTGGCACCCATCACCAACGTGGCCAGCGGGCCGATGCTGGTGGTGGTGCCCTGGAACTCGCCGGCCAAGAACATCAAGGACCTGATCGCGATGGCCAAGGCCAACCCGGGCAAGCTCAACTTCGGCTCGGCCGGCATGGGCAGCCAGGTGCACCTGGCTGCCGAGAGCTTTGCCGACGCGGCCAAGATCGACATCACCCATGTTCCTTACAAAGGCGAGGCGCCGGGCTTGACCGATCTGATCGGTAACCAGGTGCAGCTGATGGTGGGCAACTTTGCGGCTGCCTCGGCCCTGCTGGGTGACGGCCGACTGCGTGCCCTGGCGGTTACCGGGAAACAGCGCTCACCGCAGTTGCCCGACGTTCCGACGGTATCCGAAAGTGGCTTGCCAGGGTTCGAGAACGTGGGCTGGTTCGGTCTGCTGGCACCGGCCGGCACAGCGCCGGCAATCATTGCCAAGTTACAGCGCGACACCGCCCGGGTAATGGCCAGCACCGAGATCAAGGCCAGGCTGTATGTGATGGGCATGAGCCCTGTGGCCAACAGCACGGTCGACTTCGCGAAGCAGATGGACTCCGAACTGCTGCGTTGGGGCAAGGTGGTGGCCAGCCGCAAGCTGGTCGTCAACTGATCTGATGCGGCGCCCTTCGACATCTTCGGGCATCACCATCGACTGACTGGCTGCACGGCGCCGAGCCGTGCCTGGAAGGCGATGTTGTGGACCAGCACGCAGTGGCGCCAGCGATCCGACTTGTCGGACCCGCTGCTGCTTCAGTGCTCGGCGAGACGGGCGCCGAATACGGCGCGCAAGTGGGCCACCAGCGCAGTCACGGCCTTGGGCGTGTGCGGGCTCCAGGGGCGGATTGCCCAGATCGCCTCGCCGAAGGCGCCCACCGGCCGCCACGCCGGCAACAGCTCGCGCAGTTTGCCGCTGCGCAAGCCGGAGCGTGCACTGAAATCCGGCAGAACGGCCAGCCCCAGGCCGGCGAGTGCGGCATCCCGCAAGACTTCGCTGTTGTTGGCCCGCAGCGGCCCCGAGACCGCCACGTTGAGCCGGGTCGGTTCGGCCTCGCCAGACGTCGTCGCTTGTTCGAACGGCCAGAACGCCTGCCCTGGTCGCAGATAACTCAGGCAGGCATGTTGGCTCAACTCAGCCGGATGGGTCGGGGTTCCGTGGCGGCGCAGGTAGCCGCTGCTGCCGACCAGCAGCGAGCGTGAACTCGCGAGTTGCCACGCCACATGATTGTCCGGCGGAGCGGTGACATGCCGGATCGCCAGATCGAAGCCTTCATTGCCGAGCGTCACGAGCCGGTCCGACAGATCGAGTTCGATCCTCACATCCACATGTTCGACGCAGAACGATTCGATGGCGGCGGCGACCTCCTGTCTGCCCAGTGCCACCGGTGCGCTGACGCGGATCAGCCCGCGCGGCTTACTCGCCAGGTCTCGCGCTTCGGCCACGCCACGGCTGATCTGCGCGAAGCTGTCGGCGGTCTGTGCGACCAGCTGTTCGCCAGCCTCGGTCAACCGCAACGATCGGGTTGTGCGGTGCACCAGGGTCTGTCCGATGTCCCGTTCCAGATCGCTCAGACGCTGGCTGACAGCCGCCTTGCTGATCGACAGCCGGTGTGCCACCGCGGTGAAACTGCCGAGTTGAGCCAACAGGCTCAGGGCATGCACCTGCGGCCACAACAGGTCGATGCGTTGCTCGACGGACGAGTAGGTTGCCGAGGCATTGCCGGCGCGTCGTGGGCTGGTTGGCGGGTTCATGATTGTTCAGTTTAACGAACAATGAAGTCACGCCATGCGGATTGGCAATGGCCGCTGCGATGCCTAGACTCGGGGTCAGCACATTTCACGGAGAGAACACCATGGGCGCACCTGAATCCTTCACCGCGACAACCGAAGTCGGACACTTCATCAACGGCCGTAGAGTTGCCAGCACCAGCGGGCGCCGTCAGGCGGTCTACCACCCGGCCAGCGGAGCAGTCGCGCGCCAGGTGGCTCTGGCCTCGACCGACGAAGTCAATGCCGCGATTGCCGCCGCGCAGGCCGCGCAGCCCGCGTGGGGCGACACGCCGCCGATTCGCAGGGCGCGCGTCCTGAACAAGTTTCTCGAGCTGATGAATCAGCACCGCGATACGCTGGCCGCGATGATCACCGCCGAACACGGCAAGGTTTTCACCGATGCCCAGGGCGAGGTTTCGCGCGGCATCGACATCATCGAATTTGCCTGCGGGGTGCCGCAGTTGCTCAAGGGCGACTACACCGACCAGGTGTCGACCGGCATCGACAACTGGACGCTGCGCCAGCCGCTGGGTGTGGTTGCCGGCGTCACGCCATTCAACTTTCCCTGCATGGTGCCTTGCTGGATGTTCCCGGTGGCGTTGGCCGCCGGTAACAGCTTCATCCTCAAGCCCAGCGAGCGTGACCCGTCAGCGTGCATCTTGATGGCCGAACTGCTGACCCAGGCCGGCCTGCCGGATGGCGTCTTCAACGTCGTGCAGGGCGACAAGGTTGCCGTCGACGCCTTGCTGACCCACCCGGATGTGAAGGCGCTGAGTTTTGTCGGATCGACGCCCATCGCCCAGTACATCTACGAGACCGGGGCCCATCACGGCAAACGCGTGCAGGCACTCGGTGGCGCGAAGAACCACATGGTCGTGATGCCGGATGCCGATATCGACATGGCGGTGGATGCGCTGATCGGCGCCGGTTATGGCTCGGCCGGTGAACGATGCATGGCGATCAGCGTGGCGGTTCTGGTCGGCGATGTTGCAGACAAGATCGTTCCGAAACTCGCCGAGCGGGCCAAGGTCTTGAAGGTCAAGAATGGCATGGAACTCGACGCCGAAATGGGTCCGATCGTGACCAGCCAGGCATTGCAGCGGATCGAAGGCTACATCGCCAAGGGTGCCGCTGAAGGCGCGACTCTGGTCGTCGATGGCAGGATCGATCCGAACGGTGGCGGGCCTTTCAAGGTGGCTGGCCATGAAAAGGGCTTCTTCACCGGAGGCACGCTGTTCGACCATGTCACAACCGAGATGAGCATCTACAAGGATGAGATCTTTGGTCCGGTGCTGGCTTGTGTGCGGGTCGCCGACTTCGCCGCCGCACTCGAGCTCGTCAATGGCAACGAGTTCGGCAACGGCGTGGCTTGCTTCACCAGCGACGGCAATGTGGCGCGGGAATTTTCAAGGCGGGTTCAGGTCGGCATGGTCGGCATCAACGTGCCGATTCCTGTGCCGATGGCCTGGCACGGCTTCGGCGGCTGGAAGAAGAGCCTGTTCGGCGACATGCACGCCTACGGCGAAGAAGGCGTGCGCTTCTACACCAAGCAGAAAAGTGTCATGCAACGTTGGCCATCGAGCATTGCCAAAGGCGCAGAGTTCGTCATGCCGACCGCAAAGTGAGCCACTCCTGAACTACTGAACAGAGCGGCGCTGCGGATCGGCCCACCAGGCCGCACAGCCGATCCAGCGTCCGGATATCTGCGCGTCGCGGTCTGGCACAAATACCTGCACGACAGCGGTGCTGTCCAGGCTGTCGGCCCGTGCGCTCTGCCATTCATCAAGCTCCAGTCCCAGGCATTTCAGCCTCGCTTCCAGGCTGGCCCATCCCACAGCGAAGCGCAGGCGGGCCTCGCTCGCCTGCGGCGCGGCAGCCACGGCAGCGGCTTCGATCGGGCCCAGATACAACGCTGCCGTGGCGGCCAGCTCCTGTTGGCTGGCCAGCGCCAGGCTGTCGAGATCGACCAAGTCGACGCCGATCGCGCCGGTCGCGCACCAGGCCAGCAGCGAGGCGCCGGCCTCGTGGCTGAACGACACGCTGCGCGCACCGCGCGCTGCACGCGGCAGTTCTTGCCACTGCGCTGGCGTTTCAGCACCGGCCCGCTGCATCAGCACCTGTCGCGCCATCCCTTGGGCCGAAGCGCGCACGAGCGCTGGCGCGGCGCCCGGCTGTATGGGCGGGAACAGCGCCAGCACCTGAAGCGGCGGCCAACCCGCGGGTGGTGTGTCGATGCTGCAGTCGTGCACCTCCGCCGCGGTCACTGCTGCACCGCCGGCACACCACGCCAGGCGGTTCCGGCCGGCAACGATTCGCCCTTCATCACCAGTGTCAGCGGCCCCAGGCTGACGTCGTCACCCACCTCCGCGCCGTACAGCACGTTGCAGCGTGGCCCGATGCTCACGCGCTGGCCGATGCGCACATGGTCGATCTTCATCACGCGGTCTTCGAACAAGTGGGTCTGCGGGCAGCTGTGGGCGTTCAGTTCGCTGTGGGCGCCGATCTGCACGCAGTCGAACTCGGTGATGTCGGTGGTGTCGATCCATGCCGAAGGCGCGATGCGGCAGCCCAGCAGGTTGAGTGCCAGCGGCAGCATCGGCGTGCCGCGCAAGTAGCGCAGCAGATTGGGCACGGCGATGCCTTCGTACATGTTCGTGACCGCTTCGGAGACCCAGACGAAGGGTGTCCACATCGGTGTCGCTCGCTGGCGGTAGCGCCCGATCAGACCCCACTTCAGCACGGCTACCCAGGCGAAGGTCGCGACGCCGAACAGGATGCCGGCAAGGCCGAGTTCGAGCACCACCATCGCCCAGCGCTCGTCGCCAGCCAACGGCATGGCGTCGAGCACGATGGCGTAGCCGATGGCGATCACCAGCGCATGCGGCGAGGCGATTCGAAACGCTTCGATCAAGCCGCGCGCCATGCGCCGCTGCGCAGTCGGCCGGTAGGTCAGGGCATTGCTCGCGACCGGGGCCGCTTCGCGCGCGGGCAGGTGGATGGGCGGCGACCCGAGCCAGGTGTCGCCCGGATGCATTTCGGCATTGGTGGGCACCGACGAGAGCACGCCGATCAGCACGTTGTCGGGAATCACGGTGCCGTCGGGCAGGTAGGCACCGTTGCCGACGAAACTGCGCTCGCCAATCACGGTGGCCTGCACGCTCATCCAGCCGCCGATGACCTGTTCATCGCCCAGCATCACGGCGTCGGCGATGAAGGTTTCATCGCCCAGGGTCAACATGTCGGGCACCACGCCCAGCGCGGTCGACAGCTCGGCGTCGCGGCCCACCTTGGCGCCCAGCAGGCGGTACCAGGTTGCCGAATAGACGGTGGCATAAATGCCGTGCAACACGGCCAGACTGGATTCCTGGATCTGGCTGACCAGCCACTTCGCCAGGTAACGTGTGCTGTGCACCGGCCAGGAGCCGGCTTGCATGCGCGGCAGGAAGGCCCAGCGCAAACCGGCGGACAGCAGCGCCGTCAGCACGATCAACACCACGCTGGCCGGCAGCGCCAAAGCGAAGAACTTCATCAAGCGCAGCGCGAAGGCCTGCCAGGCGCTGATCGAGCCGTTGTCGAGCAAGGGCTGCACGGCCAGATCCGATACGTCGAGTGAATCGATCAGCATGAAGGCCGGGAACACGGGCAGGAAGAAAGCCATCGCCACGCCGAGTGCGCCAGTCAGGAAAAACAGCGCCTCGACAGCCCGGCGCGTCTTCGTCACCGGCGGGCGGGCCGGACGGGTGGCGGGATCGTCGGCGCCGATGTCGTGCGCGGGCGATCCGGCCCAGATTCGACCGGGCGGTACGCGCTCGCCGCGGCTCAACGCAGTCTGACCGCGCAGGTGCGCACCGTCGCCGATGGCGACGTCGCCCTCGAGCACGCAGAACGAACCAATGGCGCAGTTGCGGCCGATCTCGATGCGGCCAAGATGCAGCATGCCGCCCTGTACGAGCGCGTTTTCCAGGTTCACCGCGTTGCCGAGGCTGGCGCCATCACCCAGCGTGAGCAACTCCGGCACGCGCAAGGTGATCGAGCCCACCATCACGTCGCGTCCGATGCGCGCGCCCAGCGCACGCAACCACCCTACATACAGCGAAGAGCCGGCGATCATGTAGGTAGGCGCGGCGTCCACCAGGCGGTCGGCAAGCCACCACCGAAAGTAGATCCAGCCCCACAGCGGATGGCTGCCAGGCGCCAGCCGTCCTGCAATCAGCCATTTGCCGGCCCAGGCCACGACAAACTCCAGCACCGTCGCCAGCAGGAATACGAGACTCGACATCAACACCGCAAACGCGACTGAATCGGTCGGGTCGCCGGTGAAGAAGTGGTAGGTGAAGAAGGGTGCCAGCCATTGCGCCATCTTCAGCAGCACCAGGATCGGGCTGACCAGCAACTGCGCGACGCCGCAGCGCCAGCGCCGCCATGCCGAATGCAGCACGAACGGCCGTGCTGTTGCGGTATGGCCACTGGCGGTGGCCGCTTCGGCGCTATCGGCCTGCTGCTGCAAGGCTGCGGCGAGCGCGCCGACGCGGCGCAGCCGGTACAGGTCGCGCACCGTGGCGTGGCTGAAGCGGGGGTCGGCTCGCACCGCCGACACCAGGCGTGCGGCCAGCAACGAATGGCCGCCGAGGTCGCTGAAGAAGTCCATGGCGCGGCGCAGCGGCTGCCCTGGGAACAGCCGCAGCAGGGCGGCGAACAACACTTCTTCGGCAGCGGTTTCGGGCGCGTCGGAGTCGGCTGCGGGCCGTGCAGCCAGCGGCAGCGCGCGCAGCACCTTGCGGTCGATCTTGCCGGAGGGGATGCGCGGCATGGCCGCCAGCAGCTCGAAGTGAGTCGGCACCATGTAGGGCGGCAACAGCGCCGCCAGTGCGTGACGCAGGCCTGCTGGCTCGGGCACTGTGGCGCTGCTGGTCGGCACCAGGTAGGCCACGAGGTGATCGATGCCGTCTTCGGGACGCAGCAGCACCGCAGCCGTTCCGACGCCGGCCTGCTGCGCCAGCACGGCCTCGATCTCCCCCAGTTCGACGCGGAAGCCGCGGATCTTGACCTGGTCATCGGTGCGCCCCAGACACTGCACCTGGCCGCTGGCGTCGATGCAGGCCAGGTCACCGGTGCGGTACAGGCGCGCGTCGGCAGCGCCTTCCGCCCAGGGGTTGGGCAAAAATTTGCGCGCGGTGAGCTCCGGGCGACCCAGGTAGCCAACGGCCACGCCCGGGCCGGCGATGCACAACTCGCCGGTCTCGCCGGGCGGCAGCAATTGCAGCGCGGCCGGCGTGCCCTCGGCCCAGGTGTCGTCGTCGATCGGCCGGACCACCATCAGCACATAGTTGGGCAGCGGTCGCCCGATGGTCACCGGTTCGCCGGGCAGCAGTTCGGCCAGGCTGGCCGACACCGTCGCTTCGGTCGGCCCATAGGTGTTGAACACCTGGCGGCCGACGCGTGCCCAGCGCTGCACCAGTGCCGCGGGGCACATCTCGCCGCCCAGGTTGATCAGCCGCAGCCCCGGCACGTCGTGCGCAAACAAGGCCAGCAACGTGGGGACGGCGTGCAGCACCGTGACGCCATGATCGGCCAGCAGACGTGGCAGCAGATCGGGGTCGCCGGCGGCCTCGGCTGGCCCGATCCACAACGTGGCACCGACCAGGTAGCTGATCCAGATTTCCTCGAACGACATGTCGAAGGCGACCGAGAAGCCCTGGTACACGCGGTCGCCAGCATGCACCCCGAGCCGGGCGTTCTCGCTGCGCAGGAAGTGGCAGATGCTGCGCTGGGAAATCGCGATGCCCTTCGGTTTGCCGGTCGAGCCCGAGGTGTAGATGACGTAGGCGGTGTGGTCGGGCAGGGCGCCCTGTCGGCGGCGCAGCAGCGTGCCGGTCGGCAGGGGAGCGCAAAGGTCTGCGGCATCGACCAGCGAGATGTCCGCGGAGATCGTCGTGGCGTCTGCCGTTGCGATCGAAGCCAGCGCCTGGCGCCCGAAGCTTTCACAAACCAGGGCCACGGCTTGGGCGTCTTCGAGGCAGACAGCCACGCGGTCGGCCGGGGTCTGTGCGTCGAGCGGCAACCAGGCCGCGCCGGTCTTGGCGATGGCCAGTTGCAGCACCAGCAGCTCGATTCCCCGGGGCAGCCACAGACCGACGATCTTGCCAGGACCGACACCATGGCAGTCGATCAGACGGTGTGCCGCCACATCGGCGAGCGCGTCCAGCTCGCCATAACGCAACTGGCGGTCATCGAAGATCAGCGCCAGCTGCTCGGGCTGTTGCGCAGCGGTGTGCTCGAACAGGTCTGCCAGGATCTCTTCGCGCAGCAACGCGGGCTGCTGCGGACCGCGCAGGATGGCTGCGTTGTCCGGGGTAATGAGCGGCATTCAAATCCTGGTACGACTGCCACTGGCAAGGCCGGCAGCTTGGGGGGTGGGGATGCGCCGGTCGAGCCATCCTGGCTCAGCCGGGTCTTGCGCATCCGATATGCGGATTGTCGGGCCAGTGCGGTGGTCGGAAAGTCTGCTTTCAGGCAGCGCGACACTTTCCTTTGATGCAGCGCATCAGCACCCGCGACAATTGCCGACAAGGACCGTCGTCTAGCGCTCCTGAACCCTTCTTGCACGATCTGATCGAAGCCTGGGCATGCAATCCGAAACGCAGGACCGTTCACGCAGCCGACGCCCCTGGCTGATCGCGCTGGCGCTTTGGCTGGCCCTCGCGGCAGTGACCTCGATTGCGTTGTGGCACCTCAGACGCGAAGCCGTGGATAGTCAGTCTCGTGAGTTGACCCTGCTCTCGTTGACGCTGACGGACGGTATCGATCGTGGCTTGCGCGGCGCCGAAGAGGGGTTGAATGCGATGCGCGCCGAATTGCAGGATGGCCGACTGAGTGTGTCTGGCGACGCCACCAGGCAGGCCCTCAGCACCCGCGCAGGGCTGATGCCATTGGTGCAGACGCTGTGGCTCGTTGATGCAGCAGGCCGTGTCGTTGCCGCGTCCGACGAAACACCTGTCCCCGAACTGTCGGCGTTCCACCCTTCGCTTGACAAGCTGGGCACCGGTGCCCTGTCGTTGAGTCGGGTTTTTGGCGACATCGATGGCAAGGCGACACTGGTGGCCATGGCGACCCGATACCAGGGCGCCGCCGGCACGCCCGGGGGATGGGTCTTGGCGGCGATGCCCGCCAGTGCGTTGCTGGGGGCGTTCGGCGCGGCCATGCCGTCGGCCGAAACCCGTGCCTGGGTGTTCCGCATCGACGGAGCTCGCCTGGCCAGTGTGAATGCGCTGGCAACCACACTCGACGATGCCACAGTGGCCCGCAGCTTCGCCGGGCTGCCCGGCCTGGAGCTGCGAAAGTTCCGCGATGGAAGCGACAACCTGGTGGCGCTGCACGCGGTGCCGCGCTATGGCATCGAGGTGGTCATTTCGCGTGACCTGGGGTCGGTTCTGGCAGCGTGGCGCCAGGCTGCCGAGTTGGCCGGCACGGCGCTTGTGCTGCTGTTGCTGATCGGGGCGACGGCCGTCTACTTTGTGCAACTGGCCGACCGGCGGCGCGCCGCCGCCCAGCAGGCACTGCAGGCCCAGGTGTCGCGCGCCGGCAAGCTCGAATCGCTGGGCACGCTGGCCGGCGGTGTGGCACACGACTTCAACAACATCCTGGCCGGCATTGTCGGTTTCGGTGAAATGGCGCAGGACGCGGCGCCCACGGGCAGCAACCAGGCACGCCACATCGATCAAGTGCTGCAGGCGGCCCTGCGTGGCAAGGCGCTGGTCGAGCGCATCCTCGCCTTCAGCCGTGGCGGCGCCAAGGCTTCGGCGGTATTCGAACTCGAGCCTGTCGTCGAAGAAGTGCTCGGCCTGCTGTCGGCGTCCCTGCGGTCGGGCATCGTGCTGGAGCGTGTGCTCGAGGCGAACGGGGCCCGTCTGCGCGGCGACGCGACGCAGGCGTTCGAGGCGGTGATGAACCTGTGCACGAACGCCATGCAAGCCATGCCCGACGGCGGAATGCTCAGCGTACACCTGGGTTGGCTGCAGATGTCCGAACCGCGCATCCTTTCGCACAGCCAGCTCGCAGCCGGTGACTACGTGACGCTGGCAGTTTCCGACCAGGGCGCAGGCATCACGCCCGAGGTCATGGAACATCTGTTCGAACCCTTTTTCACGACGCGCGCCGCACAGTCGGGAACCGGGTTGGGACTGGCGGTGGTGTTCGGGGTGGTCGCCGAGTTCGGCGGCGCCATCGACGTGTCGAGTTCAGCGGGGCAGGGCGCCCGGTTCACCTTGTTTTTTCCGGAATGCAGGGATGACCTGACAGCCACCAGGGAAGGTCCGATGCCGGCCGGCAGCGGCGCCGGGCAGCGGCTGCTGGTGGTCGACGACGAGCCTGAACTGGTGGCGCTCACGAAGGAGATGCTCACCGGTCTGGGTTATGAGCCCGTGGGTTGCACCGACTCCACCGCGGCCCTGCAGGCGCTGAGTGATGATCCGCGTGGTTTCGCGGCCCTGATCACCGACGAGGTGATGCCGGGGCTGACTGGCACCCAGCTGACCCAGGCGCTGCGCCAGTTCGCCCCCACTTTGCCCGTGCTGCTGGTCAGTGGTTATGGCGGTGCCTTGCTAGCCCAGCGCGCCAGCGATGTTGGCGTGACCCGCATGTTGGCAAAGCCTCTGCAACGCGCCAGCCTGGCGCACGCCCTGACGGAAATCTTGCGCGGCGCCTGATCAGGGCGGTTCCTGGAAAAGACAGCGCCGGCTTTCCCGGCGGATGTCGCCCGATACCGGAGCTGTTGCGCCCGTCGGCGGATGGCAGTTGTCATCTTGACGCCGCCATCTGCCACCGGGACATCATCTGAGCCGAGCAGAGTAGGGCCGTCAAACCTCCCAGCACACCGGAGACTTTCATGTTCAAGGTGGTTGCCGACATCGGCGCCGCTCGCCAGCAACTGCGTGCCTCGGGCGCGAAGATGTCGCCCAAGACCCTGGCTGCATTGGACGAAGCCGCCTGGCTGACGCGTCGCCGGCAACACTTGCTGGCCGAACAGTCACTCGACTCCGTGTGCAACAGCTCGCGGCGGACCGTTCTTCCAGCATCCCTTCGACGACCCTGTTCGAAGCGCCGGCGTTGCATCCGGCGTAATTTTCAGGACAGTAAATTGTCACCTTGGGCAGTCTCAGTTCGAACCTGTCTGGCGCGCGGCGGCGGTACCGCAGACGGTGTCCCAGAAACCCGTGCTGACGCCGAAATTGCAATGCGCTCCTGGCCGATGATGTTGAGCATGGCGGATCTTGCATTGGTACAGCCACGAGCCGTGGCGCGCTGAGCGATGATGAACCGCGTCGTGGACGATGACATACACGAGGTAGCCCGTCATCAGGCCTGCAACGACGCCGTCCGCTGCGCCGCCAGCCAAGACCTTTTCCAACATGCCCCACAGCCCGAAGAAAAGCCCCGCGCTGACCCAGGTTGGCGTGCCGATCAGCGCGCCCGGGTGGTGATGGTGCGATTCATGCAGCGTACGCAGGATGGGCAGGCGGTGCAGCAGGCAGCGGTGCAGCACGTACTCGAGGCCTGTCCAGACCGACAAGCCGGCACAAGCGGCGAGCAACCATCGCGTCGTGTCGCCTGGCGCTGCGCGCCACAGACCCAGCAGCATGAGCGCAACGATCAGCACGGGGTAGACCACGAAGTCCGCGTAGTAGCCCCAGCGCGAAAGACGCGCGATGTCGCCGGCCGGCACCTCACCGATACCGCGTGGTGCCCTTTCGACCGGGCTCGAACTTGGCGCTGGATCTTTGCCCCGGATCGGGCTGGCCAGGCGAATTCGCGCTTGGGGAGTTTCCGAATTCGGCGGAGGCCGCAACTCGGAAGCGTCAGCGCGCGAGCGACTCGGGGTCGGTGCTTTCATGGCGGTGTTCGTGGCGCTGTTGGCAGGCCCTCATCGTCACACCGCCATGTGGCAGCCGAAACACCGCACGAGCGATGCATGAAGACAAATGCAATTTTCGCCTGGCCGAGCCTGTGGCGCGGGTGGCGCCGCTTTTCCCAGCGATGGGGTGATGCGACAACGGCTGTGTTCGCCTTGTGACATCTGTCGTGCGAGGCTTCGCTGCTGACGTGTCGCGGTCGGTTGCAGCGCAGATGTCATTTGCCACACACCCGGTGCGTAACCGACATACGGCCGGGACGGCTTCTGACCAGACTGGCGGGCAACGCTTCGCATGCATGGAAAGCGGCGCGCCACCAAAAGGAGAGCACATGCACTTGATCTGGACCATCCTGATCGGTTTCGTCGCCGGCTTGATCGCCAAGCTGATCACGCCGGGCACCGGGCCGGGGGGTTTCTTCCTGACCGCGGCTCTGGGCATTGCCGGCTCGCTCGGCGCCACTTACCTGGGCAAGGCGCTCGGCTGGTATCAGCCGGGCCAGTCGGCCGGATTCATCGGCGCCGTTGTCGGGGCCATCGTCCTGCTGGCGCTGTTCCATCTGCTCAGGCGAGCGTGATGTTGCTTCACACGACTTTCAAGGGAGAACTCGATGTCATTTGATCTGGGCGCACTGCTGCGCGAAGTCACCGGCGGCAGCGTTGCCAGCACGCCGGAACAATTTCAACAGGCTGCACAGAATGCGCCACCCGACCTGCTCGGCAAGGGCTTGTCGGCGATGTTTCGTTCCGATCAGACGCCACCCTTCGGGCAGATGGCCGGACAGTTGTTCAGCGATGCGAACCCGAACCAGCAGGCCAGTATGCTGAACCGTCTGCTCAGCCAGATGGGGCCGTCGGTGCTGGCCAGCCTGCCAGCCGGGGCGGCAGCAGGCCTCGCTGGCGTGCTGGCGCAGATGACAGGCGGCGGCAGCGCGCCTCAGCTGACGCCCGCTCAGGCGTCACAACTCACGCCAGACCAGGTGACGCAGATTGCCAGCCATGCCGAGCAGCACAGTCCCGGCATCATCGACAAGATGAGCACCTTCTATGCCGAGCACCCCGGTCTGGTCAAGACGCTGGGCAGTGCCGCATTGACGATTGCCCTGGCCAAGATGGCCGAGCATCACAACGCCTGACTCGCTCGCTTTTCAAACTTGTACATCACATCATTCAAGGAAAAAATCATGAAATACGTGTTGACCGGCCTCTCCCTCGTGTTGGGCCTTGCGTCGCTGGGCGCATTTGCGCAAGCGCCGGCAGGTGCCCCCGCAGGGTCCACGGGTCTGTGCAAGGACGGCTCCTATACGTCCAACGACACCAAGAAGGGCGCTTGCGCCGGACACAAGGGTGTCAAGGACTGGTTCTCCGTTGCTGCGATGGCGTCGACCGCTGCTGCGCCCACCGCTGCTGCGCCTACCGGTGCGGCCGCCGCCACGAAGCCGGCTGCTCCGACGGCAACTGCCGCCCCGGCATCGACCAACAGTACAAGAACGGCGATGGCCTCAAGCCCTGCGGCGGGTGGTGGCCCCGGTCAGGTCTGGGTGAATGCGAGCAGCAAGGTCTATCACTGCGCCGGTACGAAGTACTACGGCAAGACCAAGCATGGCGAGTACATGAGCGAAGCTGCGGCGAAAGCCGCCGGCAATCATGCGGACCACGGCAAGGCCTGTGCGCCGTGACCTCGATCAGGGCTGACGTCGATACACGCGGGGCTGATCAGAGCGGGCAGGACTGCGCATCTTGAGTGGCTTGGGCGCGCACCTGCGCGCACGGCCGCACCTGTTTCTGGCTGTGCTGGTGGGCTGCGCCGCCGCACTGTTGCTGCCTGGCGACTACCGTGCGGTGACGCGGGTCCTGCTCGGGTGGAACGTGGCGGTGTGGCTTTACCTGGCAATGGCGGGTTGGATGATGTCGCGCTCCAACCATGAGCGGCTGCGACGTGTGGCCGCCGCTCAGGCCGAAGGCGCTGCGACGGTGCTGGCCATCGTCTGCGCTGCTGGCGTTGCCAGTTTGCTGGGCATGGTATTTGAACTCTCGGCCGCAAAAAATACGGGGCCGGACATGCGCTCCCGCAGATTGCGTTCGGCCTGGGCACGCTATTGGGTGCGTGGCTGCTGCTTCAACGTCGCGGCCGGGCTGATCTGAGCGCGCTGTTCGCAGCGGCTAACCCCGTTGATCCCGTGGCGTTGATCCAGTGCAGCGCCGATTGCCACGCATCCCCGAGCCGATGATCCGACGCAGTACCGATGACATCTTCGATCGAGATTGAGAAAGCGTCATTCGGCGTGGGTGCAGGACTTCGACGGCTGGGTCCGGGTCTGATCACGGGCGCGGCCGACGATGATCCGAGCGGCATTGCGACCTACTCGCAGGCCGGCGCGCAATTCGGCTTCTCGATCCTGTGGACGGTCGTATTCACGCTGCCGCTGATGGTGGCGATCCAGATCGTCAGCGCACGCATCGGCTATGTCACCAGACGGGGGCTGGCCGCCAATATCAAGGCAAGTTTTCCCAAGCCGGTACTGCAGGCTGTGGTGGGCATGTTGCTGGTCGCCAATACCCTGAACGTGGCAGCCGACATCGCAGCGATGGCCGAGGCCTTGCGCCTGCTGGTAGGTGGCTCGGCTCACGTCTACGCGGTGACCTTCGGCTTGTTGTGCCTGGTACTGCAGGTGTTCCTCCCCTACAAGAGCTATGTCCGCTGGCTGAAGTGGTTGACGCTGGCGTTGCTGTCCTATGTAGCAGTGGTGTTCACGGTGCACCTTGACTGGTGGAAGGTGGTCGGCGAGATGTTCCGCCCGCAGCTTGCCTTCGACCACGACATGCTGTTGATGGTGGTGGCGGTATTCGGCACCACCATCAGTCCCTATCTGTTCTTCTGGCAGGCGGCGCAGGAAATGGAGGACACCACCGATCGCCCCCCGTGCACACCCGCGGATGTGCGCCACCACCTGCGCCGCATCAAGGTCGACACCATCGTCGGCATGACGTTCTCCAACCTGATCGCCTTCTTCATCATCCTGAGCACCGCCGCAACGCTGCATGCTGCGGGCGTCACCGACATCCAGACCTCGACCCAGGCAGCAGAGGCTCTGCGTCCGGTGGCTGGCGATCTCACCTTCCTGGTCTTCAGCCTGGGAATCATCGGCACCGGAATGCTGGCAGTGCCGGTGCTCGCCGGCTCTGCGGGCTATGCGGTGGCAGAGGCAGCCGGCTGGCACGGCACCCTGAGTGCGCGCCTGGACCGTGGCGAAGGGCGTGGCTTCTATGGCGTGATCGCCGCCGCCACGGTGGGCGGCGTGATTCTGTGCTTCACGCCGATGGACCCTGTGAAGGAACTGTTCTGGTCCGCAGTGATCAACGGGGTGATCGCCGTGCCGATCATGGCCGTGATGATGCTGTTGGCGTCTCGAAAAAGCACGATGGGCGACAACGTCATCAGTGCGCGCCTGCGCTGGTTGGGCTGGCTGGCGGCTGGGGCCATGGCGGCCACCGTGGGAGCCATGTTCGTGACTTTGTAGCGCGCCACTCAGCACCAGCCATGCGCAGTACCCGTCTGCCTTCGGTCCGATCGGCTGTGCGCCTGAGACCCGGCATCCGTTGGTTGTATGCCTTGGTTGCAACGCCCGTGGTGACCGAATTCATAGAGCGAGGGGCGTTTCCGATTCTGCCTCGTGAGTGGATCACCGAAGTGGTGGCCGGCCTTGTGATCGCCGCCTTGGTGCGCCGGATTCACATCGAACACCTCGCGGTGCTCGCATTGGCGCGCACCGACGCACTGACCGGGCTCTTGAATCGACGGGCCTTCGACGAAGCGGTGGCAGGCGAATGTGCCCGCGCCCGGCGTGCACGCCAGGCGCTGTGCCTGATCTATCTCGACGTCGATGGCTTCAAGCAGGTCAACGATCGGCAAGGGCATCAAGTCGGTGATCAGGTCCTTCAGGCGGTGGCAACCGCGCTCGGGGAAGCGGCCCGCGCACGAGTCGACCGGTCGTTCCGACTCGGTGGCGACGAGTTTGCGCTGTTGTTGCCCGGCAGCACGGCACTGCAGGCCACAGCGGTGCTGGCACGGGTGCAGGCCCGCTGCCAACTTGAAGGCGCGGTCTGGCATGTCGACGCGCTAAGGCTCAGTGCCGGAATTGTCGAGTTGCTGGCCGGTGAAGGAGATGGGGCTTTCGTGCAGCGCGCCGACGCCGCGATGTACCGGCAGAAAAAGGCGCGCCGCTGAGTGATGCGGCGCGCGAGCCGCGCATGACCGACTACACGGCGCACGGCGTCGCACATTTCATTCGTCATCTGGCGGCTTGCCGTCGCCGCAATTGCTGCAACCGGAGAACGTCAAGCTTCTTGCAATCCAACCAATCGGTCGACTGCCACCATGAAAACCGAAGTATCTCCATCCGCCCGGCGCGCAGCTTGCTGCCGCGGCTTGGCGGCCGCCTCGATTGTTCTTTCTGCCGCGCTGGCCGGCTGCGTGGTGGCACCGGAGCGTGGGCGTTTTGTCGGCGAGGTCGTTCTGGCCGCGCCACCTCCCGAGCAGGTGGAAGTGGTCGGTGTTGCACCGACAGTCGGATATGTGTGGACCCGCGGCTACTGGAACTGGATCGGCGGCCGACATGTCTGGGTCGCCGGGCGCTGGGTGGCACCGCGAAGCGGTTATTACTGGGAGCCCCATGTCTGGGTGCGCACCGGTGCAGGCTGGCACCTGCGTGAGGGCCACTGGGCCCGCCGCTGACGTGTTCACCGGCGAATGCCCATCATGAACGACATGACCGAACTGCTGCTAGGCGCCCTCGCCATCGTGCTGGGCTGCGCTGCGTTGGCCGTCGGTGGGCAGGTCATTCGCGATGCCTGGCGCGGTGTTTTCAGAAAATCTCGTCCGCGCGCGCCGCGCCGAACCGTCACTTGGGATCACGGCGACAAAACCCACGCCATCGATCAGCGTGGCCGGCCAGATTGAGCCAGCCGGTACGGGGCTCGGCGATCCCGGTGGCTGTGCGCGCCTCGATCAATACAGCGTTTCGACGTCGCTGGCGAGTCGGTAGCCGGCACCGCGCTCGGTGACGATCAAGACTGGCTTGGTCTGTTCGCTCTCGATCTTCAGCCGCAGACGACGGATCTGAACGTCGATCGTGCGGTCGTAGACCTCGGCTTCGTGCAGCCGCGACATCGACAGCAGTTGATCGCGCGTCAGCACGCGCTGTGGCGCGCGACAAAGCGCGTTCAGCAGGCTGAATTCGCCGTTCGACAACTCCACCGAAGCGCCATCCGGCGCCAGCAGGCGGCGCGTGCGCAAGTTCAGTTCCCAGCCTGAGAAGCGGAAGGCGCGCCGCGTGTTGTCGCGATCGGGCAGCGTGGCCTGGACCTGGTAACGCCGCAGCACCGCACGCACGCGTGCCAGCAGTTCGCGCGGGCTGAACGGCTTGGTGACATAGTCGTCGGCGCCGAGTTCCAGACCCATCACCCGGTCGGCCTCTTCATTGCGGCCGGTCAGCAGCACGATCGGCACCGTGGCGCGTTCGCGCAGGCTGCGGGCCAGTTGCATGCCGTCTTCTCCAGGCAGCTTCAGATCCAGCAGCACCAGGTCGATGGCCTCCCTGTCGAACAGCTCGAACATCTCGCGCCCCGAAGCGACGGCGCTGACGCGCATGTCGTTGTCGTTCAGATACTCGACCACCAGCTCGCGAATGGTGGGATCGTCGTCAACCACGAGAATGTGTGGTGCAGTGGTGGTGTTCATGATCCGGTGGCGTTGACTGCGTCGAGCCAAGGGAGGCACCGGCGTGACGGCGAATGCCGAGCACCATGGTAGCGCGGTGCGAATGGCGCGGCAGGTTGCCAGCACAGCAGACCCGCAACGCAGCCGGGGCGATCGATCCGCCGGTCTGCCGGCACTCGGTCAGTGACTGCCGGGTCCTCCCACACGCTCATCGACCGACGCGACCTTGCCGTCGGCGCCGAAGTCGACGTCGAACAAGGTGCCCTGCATGTCGACGATGCCATAGGTGAAGGTCGGTCCGCTTTCATTGGGGTACTGGATTGCACGCGCCGGTTGACCGAGTGCCTGTTTGACGTCGCTCTGGGTCATGCCAGGGCTGACCAGCGCTTCCTGGCTCTCGGTGATGGAGTAGCCGCCAGCTGCATCGGCAGCGGCGACGCACAGCAGCAGTCCGGCAGCCAGCAGCGTGCGGGGAATGAGGGATTTTCGGTTGACAGTCATGACGGCTCCTTTGGGAGATGGTTGCCAGGTCCCGAGGCTCTTCGAAAGTCGAAATGCCTCGCCTGACAATGAAATTTCCAGCCAATCAGTGATCTTCAGATTGCGCTTTCCAGCAGTCCGGAAGTCAGATGTCATCCGCCTTGCATGCAGACGACGCAGATCGCGGAACAGCGGGCTTGAGGCATCTCGGCACTTGATTGCAAATGCAATCGGAGCCGACCGGGGTGTCACACGGGCCGGCCACTGCGTCATCGACCATGCAAGCATCGCATCACGACGGTGCGTCTGTCGGAAATCAAGCCCATGGCATCCCCGAACTCGTCTCTCGCATCGATCGAGCCTGTCGCAAACCTGACTCAACGCTCCATTCCGGAGCTGGTGGCGGAGGTGTACGAGGCTGCCCCCGCGGTCGACCGTGGGCACCTTCTCGAGGAATTGCTGCGGCCGCTGGGGATCTTGTCCCTGGTGGCAGTCGCCGACGGCATCTTCGCGAAAATCCGCTTTCGCAGCGGCTGGCAGGACCTGCATGTTCGGCTCGAGGATATCCAGAACGTGCGTGCTGCACATGTGATCGCCTTGGTCGACCATGCGCAGCAGGTCAGCATCGAATCGGTCGACGGTCTGGCGCAGATGCTCGCTGCGTCACCCGCCATGTCGGGCAGTGCGGCGTCGGCAATGCTGGTTGCATTGCTGTTGAAACGCACGCGCAGCCCTGCGACCGCCGTGCCAGCGGTGACCTCGGATGCCGTGGCCGCGCGGCCCAACTAACGCCGTCGTGCCGCCGCGCATCTGCCGTGCTGCAGCCTGAACCCTCGCGTGAGCCCGGCGGCAGCCTGGCATCGTCGGCAGTTCCGGCGCTACCCGTCGATCGCGCGCCATGCACCGCCACGCTGGCGGTGGCCCGATTGCTGATCCACGCATCACAAGACACGGGCAAGCAGAGTGGTCGGGTCGGCGCATTCCTGCGCCGCTGGCGTGCCTGGGCGAGGCAGGTCACGCGAAGCGGCCCACCGGCGCAGCAAGTCGTGCTTCAGATCGCGGACCTGTGGGGCCGTCCCTTCTTCTCGGCCAACGAGTTGCAGCCGTTGATCGAAGTGCTGCTTCCCGCCGGCACCTACCACGTCACCGTCAAGCGCGGGACGCAGCAGCGGCGCTACACGGTCGCGCTGGAGAACGGCGTCACATTCAATCTTCAATTGCTTGGCGTACCAGTCGCTCGCCCGATCGCGAGCTGAGCTCAGCTGCGCCGTTGCCACGCTGTACTTCTCGCGAGCGTTCTTTTCATCACTTCATCGCCCCTCATGCAAAACATCACTCCCGCCATCCGACATCGTCGTTCAGCAAACGTCGTCGCTGCCGCTGCTGCTGCAGCGCTGGTACTGGCCGCCACCGGCGCCTACGTCCGTGGCCAGGCGCAGACGATCTCGTCCGGAGCGGTCGGCGGCAGCGCCGTCCCTGCTGCACCGATCGTTGCGGGGCTGCCCGACATGGCGAGCATCGCTGCGCGTTTCGGTCCTGCAGTGGTGAACATCAGTGTCAGCGGTACGCGCAAGGTCAACACGACGCGCAGCCCCGCCGACGAGTCTCGAGACGACGATTCCGACGACTCGTCAAGCAGTGACGACGACGCCGCGATGCGCGAATTCCTGCGTGGCTTTCAGCAGCGCTTCGGAGGCTTGCCGCCGGAGATGAAGATGCCGGTGCGCGGCGAAGGTTCAGGATTCATCGTGCGAGCCGACGGCCTGATCCTGACCAATGCACACGTTGTCAGTGGTGCCGACGAAGTCACGGTCAAGCTGACCGACCGCCGGGAGTTCCGCGCCAAGGTGCTTGGCTCGGACAAGATGACGGATATCGCTGTGCTCAAGATCGCGGCCACCGATCTGCCGGTCGCGACGCTTGCGCCGCCGCAGGGGCCACGGGTGGGCGACTGGGTGATGGCCATCGGTTCGCCGTTCGGGTTCGAGAACAGCGTGACGGCCGGCGTCATCAGCGCCACGCGCCGTGCCTTGCCGGGCGACAGTTTCGTGCCCTTCCTGCAGACCGACGTGGCCATCAATCCGGGCAACTCGGGCGGGCCGCTGATCAACATGCGCGGCGAGGTGATTGGAATCAATTCGCAGATCTACTCGGGAACCGGGGGCTACCAAGGCCTGTCGTTTGCGATTCCGATCGATGTCGCGCAACGCGTCGAGCAGCAGATCCTGAGCACCGGCAAGGTGCGCCACGCCAGACTCGGGGTGGGCATTCAGGACGTGAATCAGACGTTGGCCGAAGCGTTCAAGCTCGACAAGCCGGCCGGTGCGTTGGTGTCGGAAGTCGAGCCGGACAGTGCTGCGGCGAAGGCCGGGTTGCAAATCGGCGATGTGGTGCTGGCGGCGAACGACCACGCGATCGATCTGTCTGCCGACTTGCCGGCGCTGGTGGGTCTGGCACAACCTGGCGAGCAGATCCGCCTGGATGTGTGGCGGCGCGGTGCGAAACTCACGCTGCAGGCCAGACTGGACGACGCCAACCCGAAGAAGGCCACCGGCGAGGCAGAAGGCTCTTCGAGTGGCACTGCAAAGGCCTCGCCAAGCGATCGAATGGGGCTGGCGTTGCGGCCGCTGACTGCGGATGAAAAACGCCTGTCAGGGCTGGCCGCCGGCTTGGTGATCGATGGCGTCAGCGGCGCTGCACAACGCGCTGGTGTGCAGCAGGGAGACCTGCTGCTGGCCATCGACGGTCAACCGGTCAGTGATCTCGTCCAGGCGGTGGCCGCCGAAACGCGCGCTGGCAAGTCTGTTGCCGTCCTGGTGCAGCGCGATGGCAAAAGGATCTACGTGCCCGTGCGCCTGAGTTGAGGCTCCGGACGATCGCAACGTCCGGATCACTCAATGCACGCTGAAGTCGATCACGATGGCGCCGGGCTCACGTTGACGGTATTCAACGCTGACACGCTCGCCATAGCGCTGCGCGATCTGCGCCAGCAGTGGCAGCGGATCATGGTCGTTGGCGAAGCGCATGGTCTCGCCCGCCTGCAGACTGTCCAGCGCGCCGAAGATGGCAGCGTGCCGAAAACGTTTGGCCACGCCGCGGGCGTCGAAGGGATAGACGGCGTCGGGAGACAAGTGCAGGTGAGCTTGTGACATGGCAGTTCCTTTCAGGGGTTGAAGGGTAGACGCGAGGTATCAGGCGGGAGGCAGCGGCTTGGTGAGTTCGTCGGAATCGAAGGCGCCGCGGCGCGCCCGCATCGCCAGACCGATGCGGTCCAGTTCGGCGTCGCTGAGCAGCCGCGCGGCCATCGGCAGGAGTTCGGACTCCTCGCGTGTGATGTGCCGCTCGTACAAGCCGATGAAGGCCAGCACGTCTTCTTCCGGCAAGAGCGCTGCCTTGCCGGCTGCCACTTGCTCGAGGCGGCGGCGCAGGCTGCGCCAGAGTTGTTCGAGTTCTCGATGCTGGGCCGTCAGCGATTGCGTCAGCTCACGCAGACACACGGCGTCGGATCCGGCCATCGATTCGATCAGCGCCGGAAACAGATCGACCTCCTCGTCGTCGTGATGGTGCCGGGCCGATGTGTCGAAGTAGCGCATCACGGCGGCGGCAGCCTCGTGGGCTTGTCGGTCGGCGCCGTGGCTGATCAGATGTGCGACGAGCCGGCGCAAGGTGTCGCACTGGTTGGCCACACGGCCATGACACGCCGCCAGCATTTCCAGCGGAACCTCGAAACCGACCGCCGGTGCCGAGTGCCCGGGCAGGTCGAGCCGCCGTGCAGGTGTGATGGGTTCACGCATCGGAGTTTCCCTTTCTGGCTGGCTTGCGCAGGCTTGTTGGCGCCTTCATCGGAGCGCTGCCACGGGTGCTGCGCCACGCAACGGCCCGCCCTTCCAGCGGAGGCGGCTGCGGTGCCGGCAGCGGATTGACGATATCGGCCAGAGTCATGCCGTCGAGCTCCTTGAAATAGGCCTGCAGCGCCGCGTCAAACAAGCCTTTGAGGCGACATGACGGGCTCAGCGCGCACTGATTGGTGGCAGGGTCGAAACATTCGACCAGGCGGAAGTCGGTCTCGGAGGCACGCACCACATCGCCGACGCGGATTCGGGCCGGGTCCATCAGCAAACGCAATCCGCCGCCGCGGCCCCGGGTCGTCGCCAGCACGCCCTGACGGCCCAGATCGGTGACGATCTTCATCAGATGATTCCTGGACACTGAGTGGCGTTCGGCCAACTCGCCGATGGTCACCAACTGCTGCGGACGAGCCGCGCAATACATGAGCACGCGCAAGGTGTAGTCGGTGTACTCGGCGAGACGCATGGATAGCCCTAAAGAGGCATCAAGTATACGTCTTTAAGTCGGTTTGGCTTTAAGATGCATTCAACATATATCTTTGTGGGTTTATACCGACGGCCGATCAGGCACGGTGATTCCCGACACGTCATGTCCACACTGTCACTTCGTCCCACGCCGCCGCCCGCCAGCGCTGCGCCTGTGCTTGCAGGCTGGCCGTTGCTGCGCCTGGGATTCCGGCCGTTCTACCTGGGTGCAGCGCTGTTCG
>JBDTQC010000008.1:0-23996 GCA_039932405.1 Ideonella sp. | reverse complement strand
AGTCGGCCGGCAGGCCGCCTTCCGGCTGGAGCCGCGCGCCAGCGAGTATTTCGACCGCGCCGAATATTTTGCCGAGCGCGGCCAGCCACGCCGCAAGGCGCGCGGCGGCCTGAGCGTCAACTGGCCCGACGAGACGCTGGCCTGGCGAATCCGCGCCTTGCTGAAACAGGCCAATGGAAGCGACCACCCGGTCAAGCTGTGGAACAAGGTGCTCGAAACCATCGATGCGCTGAGCCCGACCGAGCAACAGGATTCGGCCTGGCGATATTGGAAGTCGCGCGCCCTGCAGATCACCGCAATCGACAACAAGAGCATGCCCCCCGCACAGGCCGACGAGCACCTTGCCGAGGCCAGGCAATTGCTGGAAAGGCTCGCCACCGAGCTTCATTTCTACGGTGGTCTGGCCAATGAAGACCTCGGACGTCAGGTCAAGTTGCCACCGCCGCCAGCGCCGCTCAGCGCGGAAGAACGCAGCCGCATTCGTCAGAATGGCGGGCTCGACCGCGCGCTTCAGCTGATCGCGATCGGCTTGCGCAGCGAAGGCGTACGGGAATGGAATTACTCGCTGCGCGGCCTGCCTGAGCGCGAGCTGCTGGCGGCCGCCCAATTGGCCTGCGATCGTCAAATATGGGATCGATGCATCAATACCAGCGAAAAAACCGTCAGTGAGATCGACATCGCGCAGCGCTATCCGACGCCTTTCCGCGACGAAGTGGTGGCCCAGACTCGGCAAATCGGCCTGGACGCCGCGTATGTCTACGGCCTGATCCGCCAGGAATCGCGTTTCGTGATGAACGCGCGCTCGAATGTCGGTGCTTCCGGGCTGATGCAGATCATGCCGGCAACCGCCCGCTGGACGGCCCGCAAGCTCGGCCTCAACTACACGCCCGACCTGATCGACGACCGGGCAACCAACCTGCTGCTCGGCACCAACTACCTCAAACTGGTGCTCGACGATGCGGGTGGTCAACAGGCACTTGGAGCGGCCGCCTACAACGCCGGGCCGGGCCGGATACGACGCTGGCGCGAGGGCTCGCCGATCGAGGCCGCCGTCTGGGCCGAAAACATTCCCTTCGCCGAGACACGCGATTACGTCAAGAAGGTGCTTTCGAATGCCCAGTTCTACGCCGCTCGGCTGAGCGGCGAGATCCCGCCGATGCGGCGCCGGCTCGGGCCGCCGATCGGCAGTCCCGACCCTGCTGCACCCGCTGTGAAGGATCTGCCATGACGCGGTTGCCCGTCAAGAATATCCTGGTGCTCGGCGGGACCGGCTTCGTCGGAGCCAGCCTCTGCGAGCGACTGGTTGCCCGCAGCGGCGGAGCCGGCGGACGCATCACGGTGCCGAGCCGCCAGCCGCAACGCGCGCAATGGTTGCGGCCGCTGCCGACGCTGGAGTTGCCAAAGGCCGATCTCGGCGACGATCGCGAGCTCGCCCGGCTGGTCGCCGGGCACGATGCAGTGGTCAACCTGGTGGCGATCCTGCATGGTTCCGAAAAGAAGTTTCGCGCCGTCCATGTCGACTTGCCGCGCCGGCTGGCGCTGGCCTGTGCGACACAAGGGGTGCGCCGGCTGATCCATGTCAGTGCACTCGGCGTCTCGACCGATGCGCCTTCGGCCTACCTGCGCAGCAAGGCTGCCGGCGAGGCCGAATTGCACGCCAGCGGACTCGATCTGACGCTGCTTCGACCTTCGGTGATGTTCGGCGCGCACGATCGGTTCATCAACCTGTTCGCTTCGCTGCAACGCTTCGCCCCGCTGGTTCCGCTGGGAGGCGCCGATGCGAAGTTGCAGCCGGTCTGGGTCGAGGATGTCGCCTCGGCGATCGTCCGATGCATCGATTCGCCAGCAACGGTGGGCCAGACGATCGAGTGTGCCGGCCCCACCATCTATACGCTGCGCGAACTGGTCAAGATGGCAGGGGAATGGTCGGGGCATGAGCGGCCGGTGCTGGAGCTGCCCGGTGCGTTGGCGCGTCTGCAGGCCTGGGTGATGGAGTTGCTACCCGGGCAGCCGCTGCTCTCGCGTGACAACCTGCTGTCGCTGCAGGTGCCCAATGTGGCCAGTGGCGGCTTGCCCGGGCTCGACTCGCTGGGCATCGCAGCCACCGATCTGCGCAGCGTGATGCCGGCCGTACTGGCTGCAAAAAACGGCCCGAGCCGGCTCGATCGATTGCGCGGACCGATCGGTGAATCCGGTCGCCGCGGTTAGCCCACTTTGAGAAAGGCAGACAAGCGATGACCAGATTGCGGCTGGCGATCGGCAACAAGAACTATTCCTCGTGGTCGATGCGACCCTGGGTGCTGATGAAGCAGGCCGGCATCGACTTCCAGGAAGTGCCGGTGCGTTTCGACAGTTTCGATGCCGATTCGACATTCAAGTCGAAAGTCGGGCAATGGAGCCCGGCCGGTCGGGTGCCGATCCTGCTCGACGGCGACCTGGCAGTGTGGGATACGTTGGCGATTGCCGAATATCTGGCCGAATCGTTTCCAGGGCATCGGTTGTGGCCGGATGACAAGGCTGCGCGCGCACGTGCGCGCAGCGTGTGTGCCGAAATGCATTCAGGCTTCGGCGCATTGCGCAGCCATTTCCCGATGAACATCGAAGCCTCGCTCCCGGAAATCGGCACTCAGGCGCTGGCTGAAGAGCCAGCCGTTCGCGCCGATCTCGCTCGCATCGTTTCGATGTGGGGCGAATTGCTGGCGCAGGGCAAAGGCCCGATGCTGTTCGGCGGCTTCACGATCGCAGATGCCTTTTTTGCTCCGATCGTGATGCGCATCCGCACCTATGGCCTGCCCTTGGACGTCGCCTGCAGTGCCTATGCCGATGCCGTGGTCGCGCTGCCTTCGGTGCGCCAATGGATTGCCGAGGCCTGTGCCGAGCATGATTTCCTCGCCTTCGAGGAGCCGTACCGCAAGCGATGACCCATCGATTCGGTGCTGCAGGTCAATGAACCAACACGCATGAAAACCTGGCTGGTCGGAGGCGCGGTGCGCGACGCTCTGCTCGGCTTGCCGGTGATCGATCGCGATTGGGTCGTGGTGGGTTCGACGCCGCAACAGATGCTCGATGCGGGATTCCTGCCGGTCGGCAAGGATTTTCCGGTCTTCCTGCACCCCGAAAGCCACGAGGAATATGCGCTGGCACGGACCGAACGCAAGACAGCACCGGGTTATCACGGCTTCAGCTTTCATGCCGATCCATCAGTGACACTGGAAGAAGACCTGCTGCGCCGCGACTTGACCATCAACGCAATGGCGCAAAACGAGCAAGGCACGCTCGTCGACCCCTGCGACGGGCAGCGTGATCTGCAGCAGCGGGTGCTGCGCCACGTGAGCGACGCGTTTGCCGAAGATCCGGTGCGTATCCTGCGGCTGGCCCGGTTCGCCGCCCGTTTCCACGATTTCAACGTCGCGCCTGAAACGCTTCAGCTGATGCGATCGATGGTGGCGGCCGGCGAAGTCGATTCGCTGGTGGCTGAACGGGTCTGGCAGGAGCTGTCACGCGGGCTGATGGAAACCCGCCCATCTCGCATGTTCGAGGTCCTGCGCGGCTGCGGAGCGTTGGCCCGCCTGCTGCCGGAGGTCGATCGCCTCTGGGGCGTGCCGCAGCGCGCCGACTACCACCCGGAAATCGACACCGGTGTGCACCTGATGATGGTGCTCGACATCAGCGCCAAACTCGGTGCGGCACTCGACGTGCGCTTTGCGTGTCTGGGCCATGACCTGGGCAAGGGCACGACGCCGCCCGAGATGTTGCCGCGCCACATCGGCCACGAGCATCGCAGTGTCGATCTGGTTCGCAAGCTGGGCGAACGTCTGCGGGTGCCGACGGCATGCCGCGAACTGGCTGAACTCGTCGCGCGCGAACACGGCAACGTGCACCGCAGCGGCGAGTTCGGCGCTGCGGCCCTGCTCAGGCTTCTGGAGCGTTGCGATGCACTGCGGCGGCCCGAGCGTTTCGATTCGATTCTGCTGGCTTGTGAATGCGACGCCCGAGGGCGCCTGGGCATGCAGGATCAAGCTTACCCACAGCGCGCGCGCCTGTCCCACGCACTGGCCTGCGCCACCTCGGTCGACGCGCGCGCGCTGGCGGCGTCTGCCATGGCGGACGGCAAACGAGGGCCGGCGATCGGTGAGGTAATCCAGGCCGCGCAAATCGCAGCGATTGCCGCCGACTTCCCGGATTGATCAGAACAGCTTGCCGATCAGCAGGCCGATCAGGCTGATCAGCACCGCACTGGCAAACGGCAGAAAAAACTCTCGGCCGAACAAGCGGAACCGGAAATCGCCCGGCAAACGCCCGAGTCCGATCTTCTCGAGCCAGCGGTGAAATCCGTTGAAGATCAGCAGTGCAACGAAGACGACGATCAGCCAACGGATCACAGCGTGTGACTCCGGTCACCTTGCACAAAGCCGATGGCATCGATCGCCAGCTGCGGACCGCAGCCCTTGGCAAACGCCAGCACCTTGAACAATTCGCCCATTTCATGCTCGTTGACGAGCCGCTGCGCATGGGTGCGCTGCTGCAGATCGGCCGCACCCAGCAGCGGCAGCAGACCGCAGTTCAGCAGGAATCGGGCCTGCGAGGCATAACCGAATACCTCGGCGCCGGCATTCTGGGCCGCCAACGCCATCGCGCTGAAATTGACGTGGGCCGTGATGTCCTTGGCGCCGACGCTGTCCAGCGGATCGTCGTCGACCCGATGCCCCCGGTGGCAGACCAGGGTGCCCTGGTGGCGCTGCGGGTGGTAATACTCGCTCTGCGGGAATCCGTAATCGATGAAAAAAGCGGCCGCCCGATTCATCCGATCGACCAGCGTGCCGATGAAGGCTTCGGCCTGGGAGTGGATCTCGATCGTGCTGCCCGGCATCCACGTTTGCTCGATCGGCGGCCGCAATTCGGTGGGCCGATCGGACCAGCCAAATCGTTGCAAACCGGCATCGAACCCGACCCCGCGTTGCCACCACTGTTCGCCATCGAAATGCAGCAGTTGAACCGGCATCGCGTCGAGCACCTCGTTGCCGACAATCACGCCATCGATGCTCGATGGCAACTCGTCGAGCCAACGCACCCGGTCGGCCCAACCCGCCAATCGGCGCTGTTGCACGACGCGCAAGCTGCCCGACAGGTCGACGATCGAATAACGGCGCACCGGGCAGCCCAGGCTGTCGAGTTCGGCAATCAACTGTGCAGCCAGCGCGCCGGAGCCGGCACCGAACTCGATGATTTCATCGCTCCCACAAGCCAGCAGCGCTTGCGCAAGCTGGCGCGCCAGCGTGCGTCCGAACAGGGGTGACAACTCCGGGGCTGTCACGAAATCGCTGCCCGAATCCGGCATCAGCCCGAACTGCCGACTGCCGCTGGCGTAGTAGCCCAGCCCCGGTGCATACAAGGCCATCGCCATGAAGCGGTCGAACGGCAACCAGCCGGCGTTGTCGGCGATGGCCTTCTCGATCAGCGTCTGCAGGCTCGCCGATACACTGCCGGCTTGGTCAGTTTGCATCCGCACATTGTAGGAATCATGTCCGAACGCCCCGTGGTACTGATTACCGGAGCCGCGCGCCGAGTCGGGCGCGAAATCGCCTTGCACCTGGCCGCTGCCGGTTTCGACATCGCGATCCACTACCTCCACTCGGCGCACGCGGCGCAAGACACCGCCGCAGACGTTCGGATGGCGGGGGCCAGTGCCGGGATCGAGGCAGCAACTTTTGCGGCCGACCTGGCGGACGAGACGGCCTGCCGTGCGCTGGTTCCTGCGGTGGTTGGCCACTTCAAGCGCCTTGACGCGATCGTCAACAACGCCTCGCTGTTCGAGTACGACGATCTGGCCAGTTTCAGCCCGGCCGCAATGGAACGCCATTGGCGCGCCAATACCGCGCCCGCCATTTTGCTGACGCAGGTTTTTCATCAAGTGCTCCTGTCAACCGGTCGTGATGGCTGCGTCGTCAATCTGAGCGACCAGAAATTGTGGAACCCGAATCCCGATCATTTTTCGTACACCTTGTCGAAAGCAGCACTCGAGGCCGCCACCGTGATGATGGCGCAGGCCTGCGCGCCACGGCTGCGGGTCTGCGGCGTGGCGCCGGGCGTGACGCTCCCGTCCGGCCCGATGAGCAACGAGGAATTTGCAGCCCTGCCCCGCCACACGCCCCTGCAGCGGCTGTCGACGCCGCTCGACATTGCCCGTACTGTGCGCTTTCTGCTCGAATCGCCAGCCATCACCGGAACGACGGTGCTGGTCGATGGCGGGCAACATCTGCAGGCGCAATCTCGCGATGTCCAGTTTCTTGACACCGGTGACGGCGCCAACCACGCCTGATACCCAAGCGCCCTTCGAACAAGCCTTTCGATTGCCAGCCATGCCGATACAAATACCTGTACCAATCCCGACGCGCGAACCCGATCTAGCAGACTGCCGGCGCCTGTTTCTGCGCAACTACAAGGTGCATGCCCATATCGGAGCGCATTCGTTCGAGACGCTCGCAGCGCAGCGCGTCGTCTTCAATGTCGATCTGTACGTGCCGCTGGCGCTGTCGACGCCGTCTCAGGATCGGCTTGACGAAGTGCTCGACTACGACTTCATCCGCACCACGATCAGCGAGCGCATCGCACGCGGCCACATCGTTCTGCAGGAGACCTTGTGCGATGACGTGCTGCGCCTGATGTTGGCCAACCCGCGCGTCAGGGCGGCGCGGGTCACAACCGAAAAGACAGATGTCTATGACGACTGCGATGCGGTCGGCTGCGAGGTGTTCGGCTTCAACCCGCCCACGGCCTGAAACGGCGTTCGATCAATCGATCTGCAAGGTCTGTGCAAATCGGTCGACACCGTCGTCGCGGTCGAACAGGATGTCGCCAGCCGGGGGCGTTCGACCCGACACCTGAAACGACTCGAAATCGAACAGGTCACGGTCGAGCAGATGCGACGGCGCGACGTTGGTCAACGCGGTCATCATGCTGCGCAGCCGCTGCGGATGGTCGCGATCCCATTGCTGCAACAGCAGTTTCATCGCCTGGCGTTGCAGGTTGGGCTGCGACCCGCAAAGGTTGCACGGGATGATCGGAAACTGCATTGCCGCAGCCAGGCGCTTGATATCGGCCTCCTTGCAATACGCCAACGGCCGGATCACGGTATTGGTGCCGTCGTCAGAACGCAGTTTTGGCGGCATGGTTTTCAGCGTACCGCCGAAGAACAGGTTCAACAGAAGCGTCTCGAGAATGTCGTCGCGGTGGTGGCCAAGCGCAATCTTGGTCGCACCGAGCTCACGCGCCGTCCGATAGAGGATGCCGCGGCGCAGCCGAGAACACAACGAACAGGTCGTCTTGCCCTCGGGAACCTTGTCCTTGACGATGCTGTAGGTGTCCTGCTCGACGATCCGGTACTCCACACCGAGCCGCTGCAGATAGGTCGGCAACACCTGTTGCGGAAAGCCCGGCTGCTTCTGGTCGAGGTTGACGGCAACGATGTCGAAGCGGATCGGCGCAATTCGACGCATGTACAGCAGCGTATCAAGCATGGTGTATGAATCGGCGCCGCCTGAGAGGCAGGCCATCACCCGATCGCCGTCCTGGATCATCGAGAACTCGCGCACCGCTTTTCCCGCCAGCCGACGGATCTTCTTCTGTGCGCTGGCCGCTGCGCTCGACAGCGCCCCAGGGAGCACATCGCGCAGGGCGTCGGAACCTCCCGGCAACGCAGCGGTCTCACGCAAGGCAGTCGGTTGTTGGTGATGGTTCATGGGCTTGACATCTTGAAATGAATATCCGGTGGCCAATTGTCAGCGCGGCCGAAATCGCGGTAAATGCGATGGTGCGCGGCAGGCGTCGCCTGTTGGCGCAAAAGAAACTTGTTGGGCGAATCAAGGAACACCGTGATGCTAAAGACTTTGACCATGTTGCTGCTGGCAGCGCTGCTCGGCGGTTGTGCTGCCATGAACCAGGTCAGCAGCGAGGTGTCGACGTTCGGCAATTGGCCCGCCGGGACGACGCAGCCGAGTTTCGTATTCGACCGGCTCCCTTCACAGCCTGCCGAGACGCAAAACGCGCTCGAGGATGCGGCCTTGCCGGCACTGCGCAGCGCCGGATTTCGGCCCGCGGCCGATCCGTCGCAGGCCGACTACGTGGTGCAACTCGGCGCCAGCATCAGCGCGGACCCACGATACGTCGACGAACTCGACTTCCGAAGCCGCTTCGGCTGGGCCGGCGGCTGGCACTATCGCCGCTACGGGTTCGGGCCCGGCTGGGGATTCAACGCTTTCCCGGGCGGCCCGATCGGTCCGATGTACCAGCGAGAGGTGGTCGTGATGGTTCGCGATCGTCGCAGCGGGCAAACGGTGTATGAGACGAGGGCGTCGAACAGCAGCAACTCACCGCTGATCAACTATCTGCTGCCAGCGATGTTCCAGGCCGCGCTGGCCGATTTTCCGAACCCGGCCGGCAGTCGTCGCAACGTCGTCACGCCAATCGGCCGTTGACCCGATGCCGGCCCGGGCTAGGCGTCAGGTATCGATGTCGCCGATCAGGGAATGCAGATCGACTTCGTATTTTCTGAGCTTGTCGTGCAACCGCTGCCGCTGGGTCGGGGTGGTCGCGTTGTGGAATTCGGCCATGAATGCGCAGTTGTAGTCGAACAGGCGCTTCTGGTAGCTGCGGTAGTTCTCGCGGCTCGACTGCCGCACATTCTGACCCAGCGCCCGCAGCCCATTGCGGACCGTGTCGGGTGACGATTTTTCAGTGATCCAGCGGCGCAGACTGGACAAGATATCCTGTTGCCGGGCGCGGCGTTCGCTCAGCCACAACTCGGGATCGAACGGTGATTCGGCAGTCCACCGACGTACCAGCAATTGCTGGCTGGTGTTCAACGGCCCGTAGAAATCTTCAGCACGCTTGCGGGTTCGCTTGATCGATTCATGCAACCTGTCTTCAGCGACGGGCTGCAAATACTCGTCTCGAAAATCCTCGTTGTTCTTCTCGAAACGCCGCTCGAGCTTCTTCAACTGATCCGGATGCAAGGTCGGCGCAATCTCGGCGATGGCTGGAATGGCATGCTCGTAGGCCTGCATCAAGCGATCCGACAACTCGTCAGTCCAGCGGCAAATCTGGCCTGGCGTGACTGAACCGCTTGCTTCTGCCTGCGCCTTGCGCGCCAGCCCTTCGAGGTCTTCGAGCTGGGTCTTGCGATGCCAGCTGAACCACTCGTTCAGCGCGCTGCGAACGTGGGTCGACTGGCTCGAGTCGAAATCGACATACCGATCTGCCCACCATAACGCCAGCGTCGGACCCTGGTTGTAACCGAGCCGCAACGCGGTGCTGCAGCCAGTCAGCGCAATCAACAGGGCGCCGATAATCAGCTGCCAACTAGGGGAAGAACGAATGGATCTGGATCTGGTCATCATGGCCGCCGGCAAAGGCACGCGAATGAAATCGGTGCGGCCCAAGGTGCTTCACAAACTCGCCGGGCGAACCCTATTGCAGCATGTTCTCGACATGGCCGCCGGTCTTTCGCCACAAAGCCTGATCGTGGTGACGGGACATGGTGCCGATGAAGTCGAGGCCCGAACCGCCTCGGCCAATGTGCAATTCGTCCGCCAGATCCCGCAACACGGCACCGGCCATGCAGTTCAACAGGCGGTGCCACTGCTTCACGACAACGGCACCACGCTGATCCTCAACGGCGATGTTCCACTGATCGAGCAATCGACCGCCAAGGCCTTGCTCGACGCGTGCGGCGCCGAGCGGCTCGCGTTGTTGACGGTCGAACTGGCCGACCCGACAGGCTACGGCCGGATCGTCCGCGATACCGCAGGCCGGATCACCGGCATCGTCGAACACAAGGACGCCAGTGACGCGCAACGCAGATTGCGCGAGGTGTATACCGGCGTGATGGCAGCGCCGACAGCGCGCCTCAAGGATTGGCTGTCACGCCTGACCAACAACAACGCGCAGCGCGAGTTTTACCTGACCGACATCGTCGCGATGGCGGTTGCCGACGGTATCGCCGTCGTCCACGCGCTGGCGACCAGCGAAACCGAGGTGCTTGGCGTCAACAGCCCGTTGCAACTGGCGCAGCTCGAACGCCGCTACCAGCAACGCGCCGCCGAGCATCTGATGGAGGCCGGCGTGCGCCTGGCCGATCCGGCACGGTTCGATCTGCGCGGCGAGCTGCTCTGCGGCCAGGATGTCGAAGTCGACATCAATTGCATCTTCGACGGCAAGGTCGAATTGGCAGACGACGTTCAGATCGGTGCCAACTGTTACATCCGAAACGCCCGAATCGGCCGCGGCACACGCATCCAGGCCTTCAGCCACATCGACGGCGATACGGCTGGGGTGCAGATCGGCGAGAACGCGATGATCGGCCCGTTCGCCCGCTTGCGGCCCGGTGCGGATCTCGGCGACGACGTCCACATCGGCAATTTCGTCGAAGTCAAGAACAGCCGCCTCGGCAACGGCTCGAAAGCCAATCACCTGGCTTACCTCGGCGATTCGACGCTCGGCGAACGCGTCAACTTCGGCGCCGGCAGCATCACTGCCAATTACGACGGTAGCAACAAGCACATCACGCTGATCGGGGACGACGTGCACGTCGGCAGCAACTGCGTGCTGGTGGCGCCGGTCAAGGTTGGCACGGGTGCGACGATCGGTGCCGGCTCGACCGTGTCGAAAGACGCACCGGCCGGTCAGCTGACCCTCGCCCGCGCCCGTCAGGCAACACTCGACAACTGGCGACGGGCGATCAAGAAGCGCTGAACCGCAGCATCAGACCGGTGGGACACGTGCATCGGACGCGCCGGCCGACGTCGCCAATGTCGCTGTGGCAAGGCAGAGGTCGTCCCAGGCGCGCGACTTTTCCAGCGGATTGCGCAGCAGATAGGCCGGGTGATAGGTGACGACCAGCGGCACGCCCTGGTAATGATGAACCTTGCCACGCAGGCGACCAATCGGCTCGCTGCTGCGCAACAGGCTTTGCACGGCAAAGCGTCCCATCGCGAGAATGATGCGGGGCTGCACCAGCACCATCTGGCGAATCAGGAATGGCTCGCAGGTTGCCAACTCTTCGGCGGTGGGATTGCGGTTGCCCGGCGGGCGACACTTCAGCGTATTGGCGATGAAGACCTGCTGCTCGGGCGCGGCTTCGCCGCGGGTCAATCCGAGGGCGCGCAACATGTTGTCTAGCAATTGGCCGGAGCGGCCGACGAATGGCTCGCCCTCGCGATCTTCCTGTTCACCGGGCGCCTCGCCGACGATCATCCAGTGCGCAGACACATTGCCGACCCCGAACACCGTCCGGGTCCGGCCCTTGCACAAGCCGCAGGCGGTACAAGACGCCACCTGCTCGCGCAACTCGTTCCAGCCAAGATTCGCGTAAAGCTGGACAGGTGCACCCACTGCACCGACGATGGCGGGGGCAAGTACCTGAGGCAGCAGCTCATCGGCCAAGCCCCGCGGTGTTGGCGCCCTCGGTGCGGGTGCCGCGTCGAGGCGAGTCTCGGTCGTCGCCCCGGCATCGATCTGATCGGGCGTCGGCGACAGCCAAGGCGGCAGCCCCAGCTCGGCCAGCATCCTGCGCTGCCGGTCAGTCCAGGCCATCGGACGGTCCAGTCGTCGGCAGCGGTGCCTGCTGCGTCACCAGGCTCATCACGATGGCATCTTCTCGCGCGGTTGCCGCAGCCGGGTAGTAGTTGCGACGGATGCCGATTTCGCTGAATCCGTAACGCGTGTAGAGCGCGCGCGCGCGCTGGTTGCCGGTTCGGACTTCGAGCCACAACATGGCGGCTGAATGGCTGCGGCAATGGTCCCGCAGAAAGTCGAGCATCCAGCGTGCATGGCCACGACCCTGCAGGGTTGGCGCAACGCTCAGATTGAGCAGGTGCATCTCGTCGACCCCGGCCATCGCGACGAAATACCCCGCCAATGTCTGTTGTTCGTCATACACCAGACAAGCGAAATAGCCCGCGTGCAGCGAATCGAGAAAATTGCCTCGACTCCATGGAAACTCATAGGCGGCATTCTCGATCGCGAGCACCGCGGAAAGATCGGACGGCAGCATCGCCTCAACGCGACGCAGCGGCTTCAGCACGGCATTCACCGACGCTCCCTCGCGCCATCCCGACCTGGCGTCACGTTCACGCCACCGCCTTTGCCGCACGGTCGGCGTCGCGCTCGGCGGTCGTCAATGCCACCTTGTCGCGCAGGTAGAGCGGCAAGGCCTGAGCCGCATCGAGCCGGATGCCGTCCTGCCACAGGCTGATCGACAAACGCGCCAAGGCCAGCGCCCGACTGATCGCAGCACCGGCTTCAAGCGCCGGTCCGGCGCGAAATCGCAACTGCGCGTGCATTTCGCGCAGCGCCGCGGCGGCCAGCACCGCATCGACGCTGCCAGTCGACGCATGCCTCGACCAGCGTTCATTCAGGGCGTCGATTGCATACAGTGCGGGTGCCACCAGCGTCTGCCAGCGCTCGGGCCGCTCACCCTGCCACCGATAGGCAGCGGCGTAGATTTCGCCCATCCGGGCATCCTGCGCCACCCACACCACGTCGGCGCCGGTCGACGCCATCGCGTCGCGCACCGACTCCGCCACCAGCATCAGGCTGTCCACCGGCATCACCGGTTTGGCCGCGCCGAAGGCCAGACCCTGGGCCACAGAGCAGGCCGTGCGAAGGCCGGTGAACGCGCCCGGGCCGCAGCCGAATGCAATCGCGTCGACATCCGCCAGGCTGCACCCACCCTGCTCCAGCAGCGCGCGGATATCCGGCAGCAATTGCGTCGAAGCCTTTGCACCGCCGGGTGCATCCAGTGTCAGCAGCCGAGATGGCGTGACCAGCGCCAGGCTGGTCGACTCGGTGGCGGTGTCGAAGGCGAGCAACCGGCATGCCAATGCCGGGAAAGACGCGGTTTCGACGATGCCCATCCGGCAAGTTTAGGGCAAGGCTTGCGGGTGGATGCCGAACCGGGCTGCGCGCACAGGGCGTGATTGGAACGGGCAGCCCGCGCCGTTTGCCAAACGCTGCTCGGTGCCATGCCATCATCCACGGATGCAATTCGGCCGACTCATTTCCGCTGCGCTCTTGAGGGCAACGCTGCTGCTGACGATGGTGCTGGCTTCAACGGCACTGCCCGCGCAGGAAGTGTCTTCGCTGCCGCCGGAAGTCATCGGTGCGTTGCGGGCAGCCGATATCTCGCCGACCGACATGGTTGCCGTGATCCAGGAAGCGGGCAGTGACATGGCGCGTGCGCCCCGGCTGGCCTGGCAAGTGCACCGGCCGATGAACCCCGCATCATTGATGAAGCTGTTTCCGACCGTTGCGGCCCTCGAATTGCTCGGCCCGGCTTGGCAATGGTCGACACCGGTCTGGCTCAGCGGCAGTCTGCCGGCACCGCCAACGACATCTGCCCCCGCCGACGGCATCTACGACGGCAACATCACGATCCGCGGGTCGGGGGACCCGACGCTGTCGACCGAACGGCTGTGGCTGCTGTTGCGTCAGCTGTGGCAGCTCGGCGTGCGTGACATTCGCGGCGATATCGTCTTCGATCGCAGCGCGTTCGCCGACTCGGCGGCCGCTCCTGGCGATTTCGACGACGCGCCGCTGCGGCCGTACAACGTCCAGGCCGACGCCTTGCTGCTGAATCAGAAGGTGATGTTTCTCGGCTTCGAACCCGATCCCGCTCTCCGGATCGCCCGCGTGACCCTGGAACCGGCGCTGGACGGGGTGCACGTTCCGCTCAGCGTGGCACTATCCGACCAGCCCTGCGCGGACTGGCGCGCTGCGCTGCAGGCCGATTTCAGCAATCCGACCGCGCCGCATTTCAACGGCGCCTTCCCGGCGGCCTGCGGCAGCAAGCGCTGGGCCGTCGCGCATCCGGATTTTCAGGGCTTCAACGGCCGGCTGCTGGTGGGCATGTGGCGCGAGATGGGTGGCCGTTTCAGCGGACGGGTTCGTGACGGTGTCGCGCCGGGCACGCAGCCCAGTTTCGAACTCCATTCACCGCCGCTGGCGGAGGTGGTTCGCGGCATCAACAAATTCAGCAACAACGTGATGGCGCAGCAACTGTTTCTGAGCTTGCCACTGGCCTTGTACGGCGACGGCAGCGTGGCAACGGCGCGCCAGAGTCTGCGCGAGTGGGTCCGTGGATGGCTCGGCGACGAGGAGACGGCGGCGCTGGTGATCGACAACGGTTCGGGCCTGTCGCGCGACAACCGCGTCAGCGCACTGGCTTTCGCGCGGCTGCTGATGCGCGCCTGGGCGGGTTCGACAATGTCCGAACTGGTCAGCTCGTTGCCGGTCAGCGGGCTAGACGGCACACTGCGCCGCTCGACCCTGCCCGCCGGCCGCGCCCATCTGAAGACCGGCTCGCTGCGTGACGTCGCCGGCATCGCCGGCTATGTACTGGCCGACAATGGCAGGCGCTATGTGGTCGTCGCCATCATCAATCACCCGAACGCCAACCGCGCCCGCGCGGCGCTGGATCAGATTGCGCAATGGGCGCTGCACACGGCCAGCCACTGATTCGCCGTGCCAACCTGAACCGCTCATCACCTGATGCTGAACTGGAATGATTGGGCCGACTGGACCGGCTACGCCGCAGCCACGCTGACGACGCTTTCGTTCGTTCCGCAGGCCTGGCTGAGTTTTCGCAGCCGCGATCTCTCTGCCATTTCGCTCGGCATGTACAGCATCTTCACCGTCGGCGTGGCGCTCTGGCTGATCTACGGAATCTTTCTGGGCGCCTGGCCGATCATCGTGGCGAACGCCATCACGCTGGTCTTGTCGGCCAGCATTCTGACGCTGAAACTGCGCGAGGGCCGGCGCTGAGCCTGCGGCAAGCGAGACCGAAACCGGGGTCGGTCAGAACGGGTTGTTGCGAGCCACCGAAGCGCCGATTTCACCGATGCGGAACTGGCCGCCGGCGCTCAAGTGCAACGAGTCGGCCCACAACCAGCCGCTGGCGGTGGCCAGGTTGCCGCTGCTGTCGGTACTCAGGGTCTGGGTCGTGCAGTTCGGCAGGGCGACGCTCGGCAGGCAGGCCGCATGCGTCACGTCGGTGAAGCCGAAGTTGCCCGGGAAGCTCACGACGGTCTGGATCCGCTCGTCGGTCTGGACCAGGCCGATCTTGCGGCCATCGTTCTGGATGTCGACGCGCAGCTTGGCATTGAAGCGCGCGGCGAGCAGGGTCAGCAAGGCGGCCCGATCGGTATCCTGCTTGTTCGGATCGGCCTTCTCGGCCAGCCCGAACGGCGTTTGGCCCAGGTCGAGCACCTTGCCCAGCAGCACCTTGCCGCCCGCATCGGCAACCCGGTTGACCTGCACCGCCAGCGCGGCCCCGGCGGCTTCAGCCGCGTCTCGGGCCTGCGTGGCGCTGATCGTCGGATACTGCGCATAGATTGCCAGCACGTCGTTCTGCCCGACCAGCATCGTCGCCAGGTCCTTTTCGCCGAAGCCGTCGTTGGCAAGGTGGGCATTGACCTGAGCGGTCAGATCCGCCACCTTGGCGCCGGGCGCGGCGTAGATGCGACTACGCGGCGCGATGACGTTGTTCGGATTGCACTCTGGAAAAACCAGGCCGAATGCGTTGGCCACCGTTTGCACCCAGATCGGGTTGCTGATGCAGTCGAGCGTGACGTTGTCGGCCTGTAACGCATTGACGCTGTATTTGCTGCCATTGGCGGTGATCACACTGGTTTCATCGCCGAAAGCGAGCACCCGCTGCGCCTCGAAGGGAACCAGCTGGGTGCCACCGCCACACGAAGCAAGCAACGCTGCTGCCCCTGACAAGGCAAACACGGCGAATGATCGGCGCACGACCGCCGCGCCACGAAAAAGTCCAAACGTCGACATAAATACTCCAAGAACCACTGACGAGCCCGGAACGGCCCGTTCATCGATATTCCAGTCAAGGGGATGCTGCACGCTGCAAGCGGTCACGCACGCCATCCCATTCAGATCCTGGCGGCGGCTGCTCGACCCAGATCAACTGCACCCCTGCCGCATCCAACTCACGCAGCACCGAAAACAATTCGTACGCCGCCGCCCGAGCCCGCGCCGGCATGGTGCGCCAAAGCAAACCGCCCGGCTGTTGCCGGACGCGCGAAATGCTGTGGGAATATACCGCCAGACCGGGAAAGGCCGGGCCGAGCACACGCAGCGCCGCCTGCAACTTGGCTGAATCCATCAGTCGCAAGGTGGCGCGTGGCGCGTAATGTGATTCGAGCTGCCCCGAAACCCGAAGGCCCGCGTCGGCCGACGCTGCGAACGCCTGATCGGCTGCTGCTTCAATCAGCTCGTTGGACAAGATCCCCGGACGAAGCAAAACCGGCGCGGCGCCGCGGCAATCGACGATGGTCGATTCGATGCCGACCTCGCACGCGCCACCATCGAGCACCAGCAGATCGGCCGGGAAGTCGGCGGCCACATGGGCCGCGGTAGTCGGGCTGATGCGGCCGAACAGGTTGGCGCTCGGCGCGGCCACGCCACTCACGCCTTTTGCTGCAGCTGCCCGCAGCAGCGCCTGCGCGACCGGATGGGCCGGGCAGCGCAGGCCGACACTGTCCTGGCCGGCAGCCGCCGCGGCGCCGATGTCGGGTTTGCGCTCGACGATGACGGTCAGCGGACCGGGCCAGAGGCGCGCCGTGAGCCGTTCGGCCAGCGGCGTCCAGTTGGCCGCGTAGGCCGCCGCAGCAGCCGCATCGGTGACATGGACAATCACCGGATGATCGGCCGGACGGCCCTTGGCCTCGAAGATGCGAGCCACCGCTGCATCCGAATCGGCCCGCGCACCGAGGCCGTACACCGTTTCGGTCGGAAACGCCACCAGACGACCAGCCGCCAGTTCGAGCGCCGCCCGTTCGATGACGGCCGCTTCGGATCCGTTCAATACCACTGGGCGCGAGCCTCGAGCAATGCGCTGCCGGACATCAGAACGCCGGCAACCCGAGAATGGCAGCAGCTTGCAGTGCAACCGCACGCGCAGTCGCGGCGTCAGCCGCAGTGACAGTCAGGTGACCCATCTTGCGGCCGCGTCGTGCGGCAGTCTTGCCATACAAGTGCAAATGAACGCCGGGCAGGGCGAGCACTGCTTCCCAGCGCGGGGGCTGTTCGACGGTGCCAGCTGCAAACCAGAGGTCGCCCAGCAGATTCAGCATCACAGCCGGCGAATGCAGCCGAGGCGCGACAAGCGGCGCACCGATCAAGCTGCGCACCTGCAATTCGAACTGCGAGACATCGCAGGCATCGATGCTGTAGTGGCCCGAATTGTGAGGACGCGGCGCCATTTCGTTGGCTACCAAAGTGCCGGTTGGGGTGCCGTTTTCAATCACGAAAAACTCGACGCACAACACGCCGACATATTCAAGCGACTCAGCCAGCCGGCGCGCCGCCTCGACCGCCTGCTGCTGCAGAGCCGCGGAAATATCCGGAGCCGGCACACAGGTGACCGCCAGAATGCCGTCGCGGTGCAGATTCTGCTGCACCGGCAGCTCGACCATCTGCCCATCACGACCACGCGCCACGATGACGCTCAACTCGCAGCGCAGATCGAGGCGTTTCTCGAGCACGCACCGGGCGCTGCCGAGCTCACGCCATGCCGCTTCGAGCTCGTCACGCGTCGCGACGCTGCGTTGACCCTTGCCGTCGTAGCCGAGGCGGGCGGTCTTCAGGATGCCGGGCAGCAAATGGGCGTCGACTGCCGCGAGTTGCGCCGCCTCCTCGATCAATGCAAATGGCGCAACCGGCACGCCGGCGCCTCTGAAATGCGCCTTTTCGGCGGCCCGGTCCTGGCAGACACCGACCGCCTCCGCCGACGGGGCAACCGGCCGCTGCGCGCCCAGAGTGAGCAACGCGCCGGCCGGCACATTCTCGAATTCGGTGGTGATGGCCGCGCTGTGATGAATCAACTGAGCCAGCCCCTGCTCGTCGAGATAGGGGGCAGCGATGTGAACGTGTGAGACGAGTCCAGCCGGACTGGCGGGGTCTTCATCCAGCACGGCCGTCCGATAACCCATCGTCTGCGCCGCATGCACGAACATCCGGCCGAGCTGCCCGCCACCCATCACGCCCAGCGTCGAGCCCGGCGGCACGAACCAGGCCTTCATTTCAATTGATCGGTCATGGCCAGCGCAGTTGCGCGCTGCCGGTTTCTGAAGTCGTCGAGCCGACCACGCAGCTCGGCGGATTCATTGGCGAGCATTGCAACCGCGAACAGCGCTGCGTTGGCGGCGCCGGCCGTCCCGATCGCGAAGGTGGCAACCGGAATGCCCTTGGGCATCTGGACAATCGAGTGCAATGAATCCACCCCTTGCAAGTGCCGACTGGCCACCGGCACGCCGAGCACCGGCACCGTCGTCTTGGCCGCCAGCATCCCTGGCAGGTGCGCGGCACCACCGGCGCCGGCAATGATCGCCTTCAGGCCGCGCCCGGCGGCCGCCGCCGCATAGCTGAACATCTCGTCGGGCATTCGATGGGCGGAAATGACGCGCGCTTCGTGGGCGATTCCGAACTCGGCGAGAATGTCGGTTGCGTGCCGCATGGTGTCCCAGTCGCTGCTGGAACCCATCACCACCCCGACCACTGCGGCAGGACCGCCCGGTCCGCCAGTTGTTTGACTCATGCTTGAATTGTAGGTGGCCGGTCACCAACTGATCTGCACAATGGCAGGCCGGGTCCCCCGACGAAACTGCGCCAAACCAGAAAACGCTCCCATGATTGATATCACGCTGAAGAACTTCGAAACCGAGCTGATCAAGGGTTCCGGCCAGATCCCGGTCCTGCTCGACATCTGGGCGCCATGGTGCGGCCCCTGCAAGGCCTTGGGGCCGATGCTCGAGAAACTCGAGGTGGCGTATGCCGGCCGCTTCAGGTTGGCGAAGCTCAATTCGGACGATCAGCCAGATATCGCCGGCCAGTTGTCGCAGATGTTCGGCGTGCGCAGCATTCCGTTCTGCGTGATGTTCAAGGATGGTCAGCCAATCGACGGCTTTGTCGGTGCGTTGCCGGAAAGCGAAATTCGTCAGTTTCTCGACAAACACGTGCCAAGCGCCGACGACCTGGCCGCCGACGAGGATGTCCAGGCCGCCGAAGAACTGCTGGCTGAGGGTGATACCGGCAGCGCGATCGAAAAACTGGCGGCAGCGGTCGAATTGAGCCCGGCCAACGACGCAGCCCGCTATGACCTGTTGCGCGCCCTGCTGCTCGAAGATCGAATTGAAGAAGCCCGCGTGGTGCTTGAGCCGGTGAAGGATCAGGTGATCCCGAACCCGCGTTTTGTCGCCTGCAAGCTGTGGCTGGACGCGCACGACCAGGCCGCCAGCGGACGCACCGAACCACAACTGCAAGCTGCGATCAGCGCCGACAAGCGTGATTTCGCCGCCAGGCATGAGCTGGCGCAACGCTACTTTGCCGGGCGGCGTTTCACGGCCGCGATGGACGAATTGCTCGAGATCATCATGCGCGACAAGGCGTGGAACGACGAATTGGCTCGTCGAACCTTCGTCGCGATCCTCGAAGTGATGGCCAAACCCGCGCCAGCCGCCAAGGCCGAAACAGCCGCAGCCAAAGGCGCACTCGAACTGGCAGGCCGGATGACGACCGCGCCGAGCGACCCGGTGATCGACAGCTACCGGCGCAAGCTCAGCATGTCGCTGTTCTGAGCGGCGGCGACACGGGCGAACCTGGAGCCGGCAAGTCGGCCAGCAATTCGATGGCGCGCGCCTGCAGGCGTTTGTGCACGTTCCAACTTTCGCGCGCCTTGCCTTCGTGCTGCAGGGCGTTGTCTATCTCGCCGATGGCACGATAGACCTGCGCCAGCCGACCATGCGCGACGGCGCGATCGTCGGCATGCATCGATGGATCGATGTTGCCGCCGGCCGACGCAGCGTCTCGCCTGGCACCATCGACATCGCCCCGGTTCCAGCGGCACCATGCCATGTCGGCCAGATAATTGGCGGACAGCCGCCCCAAGCCTTGCCGCTTCGCGTCGAGCCAGTGCGCCTGGTACAAGGCCAGCGCCTTGTCGTGCTCACCCTGCACGGAGTGGATGACCGCCCGCAGCATCGGCACCAGCGCGTCGAGTGATGTGATGCCGACCCACTGCCCGAGGTTGTCGGTCGAGTCGGCACCGGCCAGCGCCTGGCGCGCGTGTTCGGAAGAATCGCCGCCGAACAGCGAGTTCTGCAGCGCGTGATTGCCCCGGTAAGCGGCGATGTTGTAGATCACGGCACTCAGCGTCGCTTCGTCACCTTCGGCACTGGCGCACTCGCGCGACCGGACAAACCAGGGCTGCGCAAGATCGAGCCGGTTTGCAAAGTGATAAGCCACCCCGACCACCAGGCAAGCTCTCGAGATCGCCGCCAGGTTGGATGGATCGGCCAATTCGAGCGCCTCGCGCGCGTGGCGCGATGTCGCCTCCAGATCGAATTGCGCAAAGTCCATGTGCGCCAGCCAGGCTGCGCTGATCGCGCGAATGCGGGTCAGATTGGCCGCTGCACTGATGGCGTGAGCGCGCTGCATCTTGTCGCGCGCCGCGCTGCTCAAGCTGCTGAAATACGCGATGCAGCCTTCAGCAAGGCAGATCCACGCACTGACCGATGCGGTCGGTAGCCGGTCGAAGCCGGCATGCAGGGACGCCATCTCCTGGTGCGCCTTGTCGAACTGCCCAAGTCGCGCGAGCTGCATCGCGCGCTCGGCGCGCAGACAAGCGCTGTCGACCGGATCGTAGGTCTTGCGGATGTCCGAATCGAGCCTGGTCAACAGGCGCGAACCGCCAATGTTCTGCTGATTCACCGGGATCCCCTCCACTGCCTATCACTGCGTCCGGTCCCGTCGCTGCAGGATCAGATCTTTTCAGCTGGTCAAGCGTTGCAAGGCCTCGCGATAACTGGCCGCCGTTGCCTCGATCACTTCGGGCGGCAGCTTCGGCGCTGGCGGCTTCTTGTTCCACGGCCGCCCGTCCACACGCACACCTTCAAGCCAATCGCGAACCGACTGCTTGTCCAGACTGGGAGGGTTGCGGCCTTCGCTCAAGGCCGCCTGGTAGGCGTCGACCGGCCAGAATCGGGACGAATCGGGGGTCAGAATCTCATCCATCAAGGTCAGTTGGCCGGCACCATCGAGACCAAATTCGAACTTGGTGTCGGCAATGATGATGCCCTTGTCCAGCGCAATTTCGGCCGCCCTGCGGTAAAGCTCGATTGCCACCGTGCGGACGCGTTGCGCCATCTCGGGGCCGATCAGTTCGGCCACGCGCTCGAACGGAATGTTCTCATCGTGGTCGCCCGAAGCGGCCTTGGTCGCCGGGGTGAAGATCGGCTCGGGCAAACGCGCGGCATTGCGCAGGCCGGCAGGCAGCGAGACGCCGCAAACCGACTGCGAAGCCTGGTATTCGGCCCAGCCACTGCCGGCCAGATAGCCCCGCACGACCGCCTCCACCGGCAACGGCCGCAATCGCTTGACGAGCATCGAGCGACCACGAACCTGAGCGCGCTCGTCGGCAGCCACCACCGACTCGGGATCGGCCCCGGTCAGGTGATTGGGTACAACATCTTTCAGACGATCGAACCACCACAAGGCCATGCGCGTCAGCAACTCACCCTTGCCGGGAATCGGCTGATCGAGAATGACATCGAAAGCCGACAGGCGATCGCTGGCAACCATCAGGATGCGATCGTCGCCGACCGCATAGTTGTCGCGTACCTTGCCGCGCCCCAGCAGAGGCAGGGAGGTGATCGATGTGCTGAGCAGGGCTGAGGTCATTGGGAAAGCAATCAGATGGCAGCCAATTCTAGACAGACCACCACCAACCGCCATCCCTTGAACAGGGTGTTACGACCCGCCTCTGAAAACCGGTCGCACACCCTTCGATATCAACTGGAAACGCGCTGCTGCAACTCACCTCTGGCATACCGCGACGCCATCGCAGCCAGGTCGATCGGCTTGATCTTCGCGGCCTGACCTTCACAGCCGAACTCGATATAACGCTGCTTGCAGATCGCCTTCGCCGCCTCGCGGGCCGGTTTCAGGTAGTCGCGCGGATCGAACTTGTCGGGGTTCTGCGCCATGTATTTGCGGACCGCAGCAGTCATCGCGAGGCGAACATCGGTATCGATGTTGATCTTGCGCACACCGTGCTTGATCGCCTCCTGGATCTCGCTGACCGGAACACCATAGGTCTCGCGCAGTTCGCCACCGAATTCGCGAATCGTCGCCAGCAGATCCTGCGGCACGCTCGAGCTGCCGTGCATGACCAGATGGGTATTCGGAATGCGCGCGTGGATTTCCTTGATCCTGCCGATGGCCAGGATGTCGCCGGTCGGCTTGCGGGTGAATTTATAGGCGCCGTGGCTGGTGCCGATGGCAATCGCCAACGCGTCGAGTTGCGTGCGCTTGACGAAATCGGCCGCCTCTTCCGGGTCGGTCAGCAATTGCGCCATCGTCATGGTCGCTTCAGTGCCGTGACCGTCTTCCTTGTCGCCCTTCATGGTTTCGAGCGAGCCCAGACAACCCAGTTCGCCTTCGACCGTGACGCCCTGCGCATGCGCCATGTCGACCACCTTGCGCGTCACCTCGACGTTGTAGTCATAGCTGGCGATCGTCTTGCCGTCCGCCTGCAGCGAGCCGTCCATCATCACCGAGCTGAAACCGAGGTCGATGGCGCCGCGGCAGACCTCGGGGCTCTGGCCGTGATCCTGGTGCATCACCAGCGGCAGGTCCGGGTAGCTTTCCAGCGCCGCCTGGATCAGATGCTTGATGAAGGGTTCGCCTGCATATTTGCGCGCACCGGCGCTGGCCTGCAGGATCACCGGCGACCCGACCTCGCTGGCGGCGGACATCACCGCTTGCACCTGTTCCAGGTTGTTGACGTTGAAGGCGGGCAGACCATAGCCATTTTCAGCGGCGTGGTCGAGCAGTTGGCGCATCGAAACGAGTGGCATGGGCGCTCTCCGGAGGGTTGCAACAATCGGAATCCGCCAGTGCGGGGAATGAATTCCTCTTGACCCGGCGGGAAGCCTTTGATTCTAGCGACCGGTGGGTTCAGAGCACGCGTCAGGCGATGCGTTGCGCCTGGAAACCTCGTTCGCACAAGGTCGCGATGATTTCCTCGATGTGGGCGACGCCGCGGGTCTGCACCACCACTTCGACCTGAACCCGCTCGACCGACAGTGAGGAAAACGCGCGCTGGTGCGACAACTCGTCGATGTTCGCGCCAAGCTGGCCGAGCAATCTGGCCATGTCGGCCAGCGCGCCTGGCACGTCGCGCACGTCGACGCGCAGCCGCGCCAGCCGGCCCGATTTCACCATGCCGCGCTCGATGATTTCCGCCAACAACAGTGGTTCGATGTTGCCACCGCACAGGACCAGGCCGACATTGCGGCCGGCAAAGCGCTCGCGATATTTCAGCAGAGCCGCCAGACCGACGCCGCCGGCACCTTCAACCACCGTCTTTTCGATTTCGAGCAGCATCAGAATCGCCTGCTCGATGTCGCCTTCACTGACCAGCAGGACGTCGGCCACCCGATCCCGGATCACCGGCAAAGTCAGAGCGCCCGGCGACTTGACCGCGATGCCGTCGGCAATCGTGGCTTGCCCGCAGGCCAGATCGCCGCCATGCAGCGCATTCCAGACCGCCGGAAACCGTTCGGTCTGGACCCCGAAAACTTGCAGATCGGGATTGATGGCTCGTGCCGCAGTGGCCATTCCCGAAATCAGACCGCCGCCGCCGATGGCGATCAGCAGCGTATCGATCTGCGGCTGCTGCTCGAGCATCTCCAGCGCAATGGTGCCTTGGCCCGCCGCCACTTCGAGGTCGTCGTAGGGATGGATCAGCGTCAATCGGCGCTCGTTGGCCAGTGCCAACCCGAATGCGCGTGCATCGTCGAAGGTGTCACCTTCGAGCAAGACGTCGGCACCGAAACGGCGCGTGTTGTCGATCTTCACCGCCGGCGCAAAGCGCGGCATCACGATCGTGGCCGGAATGCCCATGCGTTGCGCGTGATACGCCACGC
>JBDTQC010000007.1:0-24962 GCA_039932405.1 Ideonella sp. | reverse complement strand
ACCTTCTCGACGAAGCTGGTGACCACCTTGTCGCCGAACTCCTTCTCGATCGCCTTGCGGCCGTTGTCCTGCGCAAATGTCCAGCCACCATCGCCGACCGGGCCGACGTAGGCGAAGGCAATTTTCAAGGGCTCGGGCTTCGGTGCTGCGGCTGGTTCCGAGGCCACTGGCGCGGGTGCCGGTGCGGCGGCGACCGGCGCAGCCTCCTCCTTCTTGCCACAACCGGCCAGCATCGCGGCGGTGGCCAGCGTGGTCCAGGCAGCGCTCTTCAACAGGCTTCTTTTCGAGATCTGATTCATGGGTTCTCCGTTAGGACAGGGTCGACAGATTGGAACAGGTTGACACGCGCGATGACGCCAGCATTATCAATGCGGCACCGGGGACTTGGCGGCTCCGAGGTGGATCACACTAACTGCCCGGAAAGAAGGGTTTGCCCAAGGATGCGGGCATGTTGACGCGGATCCAGGTCGCGTTGCGCGAGATCAAAACCAACACGATGATGGTGGCCAGATACGGCATCGCTGTCAGCAGCTGGCTGGGTATGTCGACGCCTTCGCCTTGCAGGTGGAACTGCAGCATCGTGACGCCGCCGAACAGGTAGGCGCCGAGCAGGATGCGGGCGGGGCGCCAGGTTGCGAAGGTCGTCAGCGCCAACGCAATCCAGCCCTTGCCGGCGATCATGCCTTCGACCCACAGCGGCGTGTAGACCACCGAGATGTAGGCGCCAGACAAGCCGCACATCGCGCCACCGACCATCACCGCAATCATGCGGATGCGGCGCACCGGATAGCCGAGCGCGTGCGCCGATTCGGGAGATTCGCCGACCGCCCGCAGAATCAGCCCCCCGCGCGACCGGTACAGAAACCACGCCAGGCCGATCGTCAGCAAGACGGCGATATAGACCATCGGATGTTGGCGGAACAGGGCCGGGCCGAAGAACGGGATGTCCGACAGATACGGGATCGCGAAGTGCGCGCGTTCGCCAAGTTTTTCATGCACGTACGGCTGGCCGATGAAGGCCGAGAATCCCACGCCGAACAGGCTCAACGCCAGACCGGTCGCCACCTGATTGGTATTGAGCCAGATCGCCAGGATGCCGAACAGCGCGGCCAGCAGCGCGCCGGCCAATGCACCGGCGCCGAAGGCAATCCAGTCGTTGCCGGTGTGTACCGCCGTTGCGTAGCCGATCACCGCGGCGACCAGCATCATGCCTTCGGCGCCGAGGTTGACGATGCCCGAGCGTTCGTTCACCAACAAGCCGAGCGCTGCCAGCGCGAGCACGGTGCCGGAGTTGAAGGTCGCGGCGAGGAGGAGTGCAATCGAGTCCATCAGGCTTGTCCTTCCGCGGTCGGGTTGGCGGCGCTGGTGGCCGCGCTGGCAGGCCTTGCGACCGGTGCCGGTGCCGCCGATTTCCAGCGCAGCTGGTAGGTGATCAGCGTGTCGCAGGCGAGCAGCGTGAACAGCAGCAAACCCTGGAAAACGCCGGTCAGCGACTTCGGCAGGCCGAGCCGCGATTGCGCCAGCTCGCCGCCGATGTAGAACATGCTCATCAGCACCGCCGAGAAGACGATGCCTACCGGATGAAGCCTTCCGACAAACGCGACGATGATCGCTGCGAAGCCATAGCCGGCCGGTACATGCGGCGTCAGCTGGCCAAGCGGGCCGGCCACCTCGAGCGCGCCCGCCAGGCCCGACATGCCACCTGATCCGAGCAATGCCGTCCACAGCGCGCGGCGCGACGAAAAGCCGGCGTAGCGAGCCGCTGCGGGCGCCAGGCCGCCAACCTGCAACTGGAAGCCGGCGTAGATGCGGAACAGAAACAGCCAGAACACCCCGACCATCGCCAGCCCGATCAGCAGGCCGATATTGACCCGAAAGCCGGTGAACAGCTTCGGTATCTTGGTCGGATCGGCGAAGGTGATGGTCTGCGGAAAGTTGTAGCCGGCGGGATCTTTCCACGGCCCGTAGACCAGATAGCTCAGCAGCATGTCGGCCACATACACCAGCATCAGGCTGACCAGGATCTCGTTGGCGTTGGCCTTATCTTTCAGGAAGGCAACGATGGCAGCCCAGAACATGCCGCCAAGCACCCCGGCAATCAGGATGGCCGCAACAATCCAGCGGCTGGTTTCCTTGTCGGCCAGCATCGCAACGCCGCCGGCGGCGATCGCGCCGACGATGAACTGGCCCTCGGCGCCGATATTCCAGACATTCGAGCGGAAACACATCGCCAGGCCCAGCGCGATCAGCAGCAGCGGCGTCGCCTTCATGGCCAGTTCGCCAAGGGCGTACCAACTCTTCACCGGCTCGACGAAAAAGACCTCGAGGCCACGCACGGGATCCTTGCCGAGCATCATGAACAGCGCGGTGCCGATTACCACCGTGATTGCCAAGGCGATCAGTGGCGAGGCGATGGCCATCGTTCTCGATGGCTCGGGGCGCATTTCGAGCTTAAGCATGGGGAGTCTCCTCGTTGTGCACGACCTCGTCATCCCACAGCCCCGACATCCAGATGCCGATCTGCTCGACCGTGGCGTCGGCAATCGCGATGCTCGGCGAGACCTTGCCCTGCGCAATCACGACAAGGCGATCGGAGATCTCGAACAACTCGTCGAGCTCCTCGCTGACCACCAGCAGCGCGCAGCCGGCATCGCGCAATTTCAGCAGTTCGCCGCGGATCAGGGCGGCCGCTCCGACGTCGACTCCCCAGGTCGGCTGCGAGACGATCAGGAATTTCGGGTTGGCATCGATCTCGCGCCCGACCAGAAATTTCTGCAAGTTGCCGCCCGACAGGCTTTTTGCGGCGGCACCCGGGCCACCGGCCTTGACCTTGAAGCGCTCGATCAGGCGACGCGCCAGTTCGTCGACCTCGGCGCTGTTGATCCAGCCCGATCTGCCGACTGCCTCGGTGCGGGTCAACAAGGTATTGCCGGCCAGTGACAAGGTCGGCACCGCGCCGCGGCCCAGCCGCTCCTCCGGCACGAAATTGAGGCCGGCTTCGCGTCGCTTGCGCGGCGGGTGATGACCAATCGATTGGCCGAACAGGCTGATCGATGCCGGTGTTGCGCGGCAATCCTCGCCCGACAAGGCGGCCATCAATTCCTGCTGCCCGTTGCCGGAAACGCCGGCCACACCGACGATCTCGCCGGCACGCACATTGAAATCGATGTGCGACAGGCTCATGCCGAAATGGTCGAGCTTGGGCAGACTCAGATCCTTGACCGCGAAGACGACCTCGCCCGCCTTGACGGCCTTGTGTTGCAGCGGCGGCGGCTCGGCGCCGATCATCAGCCGCGACAGGCTGGCATTGTTTTCTTCACGCGGATCGCACTCACCGGTTACCTTGCCACCACGCAATACCGTGCAGTTGTGGCACAGCTCGCGAATCTCGTCGAGCTTGTGGCTGATATAGAGGATGCTGCAACCCTCCAGCGCCAACTGGCGCAGCGTCAGGAACAGTGTCTGCACCGCTTGCGGGGTGAGCACCGAAGTCGGCTCATCGAGGATCAGCAATTTCGGATTGGTCATCAGCGCGCGCACGATCTCGACCCGCTGCCGCTCGCCGACCGACAAGGTATGCACTGGCCGCAGCGGGTCGACATCGAGCCCGTATTCGCGCGAGACGGTGGTGATGCGGCTGGCAACGTCGGCCAGGCGCAGGCTCTTGTCGAGCCCGAGCCAGACATTTTCGGCTGCGTTCAGCGTATCGAACAGGCTGAAGTGCTGGAACACCATGCTGATGCCCAGCGCGCGCGCCTCCTGCGGATTGCGGATGACGACCGGCTCGCCGTTCCAGCGGATCTCGCCTTCGTCGGGCCGCACCGCGCCGTAGATCATCTTCATCATCGTCGACTTGCCAGCGCCGTTCTCGCCGAGAACCGCATGGATCTCGCCTGGCTTGACGCGCAGGTTGACGCGATCGTTGGCCTTCACGGCCGGGTAGGTCTTGCTGATATTGGTCAGTTCGAGCCGCAGCATTTTTTCAGTCTCCTCAACGCTTCTTCAACGCTTCCCCACACTGGCGAGGGCTGGTGTGGGGGCGGGCTGTTGCGCACGCACTCTCCACGCGGTGGCCAAGCATTCAGCCTGGCTTGTCGCGTCGCATCGCAGGCTGGTTTACCCGCCTGCCGGCAACGTAACAACTCGCCAGATTGCGCTCATCGCCCAGTGTCATCCAGGCAAAAATCTTCTCATGCAAACTGCGCGCCACCGAAAGGCGGCGTTCGGCAACCGGGCCGACCGCCAGCTCCCAGGCGCAGACATCGGCCAGCCGGCCCGGCTCCAGGCTGCCGATCTCGTCGTCCAGTCCCAACGCCTGTGCGGCGCCGCGGGTCGCGGTGTACAAGCCTTTCCAGGCTGTCAGGCGTTCGCCTCGCATCGCCTGCACCTTGTAGGCGTCGCCCAAGGTGCGCAACATCGACAAGCCGGTACCGCCGCCGACGTCGGTAGCCACGCTGACCGCCGCACCGGCGCCTTCGGTGGCTCTCCAGTCGAACAGGCCGCTGCCGAGGAACAGGTTGGATGAGGGGCTGTGAGCGATCTGCGCACCACTTTCGCGCAGCGTCGTGCGGTCGAAGTCGTCGAGCCAGATGCCGTGCGCCAGCACGCTGCGTGGGTGCAGCAAGCCTGCGCTTGCATAAACATCGAGGTAGCTGCGCGCGTGCGGAAACAGCTCGGCAACCCATTTCACCTCGGCGCGGTTCTCGGCCACGTGGGTCTGCATGTACAGGCTCGCGTCGGCCTTGCACAGCGCGCCGGCCATCGCCAGCTGCTCAGGCGTGCTGGTGGGTGCGAACCGCACCGTCACCGCATACGCCAACCGGTGCTGGCCGTGCCAGCGCTCGATCAGATCGATGCAGTCGCGCTCGGCCTGCGCCACGTCGTCGCGCAAGCCATCGGGAGCATGCCGGTCCATCAGCACCTTGCCCGCGATCAGACGCATGCCGCGCTCGGCGGCTGCACCGAACAGCGCGTCCACGCTGACCTTGTGCACGGTCGGGAAGACCACCGCACTGGTGGTGCCGGCCGCCAGCAGGGAATCGCAGAACAGCGCCGCGCCGATGCGCGCCACCTCGGGGTCGGCGTAACGGCGTTCGGCCGGGAAGGTATAGGTGTCCAGCCAGTCGAGCAACTCGCTGCCGTAACTGGCGATCACGTCGAGCTGCGGGCTGTGCACGTGTGTGTCGATGAATCCCGGCATCAGCAGCTGGCCGCGGTGGTCGTGTTGTGGTGCATCGCGCCACGCCGGCGGCAAGGCTTCTGCTGCCGGCTGAACGGCCTGGATGCGGCCCGCTTCGATCAGCAGCCAGTGGTCGGGACGGAACCGGACCTCCCCACTGTCGACCTCGCCCCAGCCTGGTGCCGCGGTGAAGTCGAGCAGGTCGCCGCGGATTGCCACGCGCTGCGATTCGGGTCTGTCGTTTGGCAGGGCGGGTGAAGAACTCATGGCCGAAGGCAGGTTGGCAGGTTGGCAGGTGTTGGCGGAGAACTTACAAGCACGCGGTCAGTGTGCGGACGCTGCGCCGTCGGCGTCGCCGCGCACGCGCAAGGCAGCGCGCTCTGCCAGGCTGCGCGCGGCGTCGCGCACCTGCTCGCGCAGCCAGCGCATCGCGGCCGAGGCATGGCTCAGTTCGTGCCACAGTTGGTAATAGGTCAAGGGCGGGAAGTCGATGGGACAACGCACGATCCGTACCGGCATCACCTCGGTGTAGCGCGAGCAGAACAGGCGCCCGGTGGTCAGCACCAGCAGGCTCTGGGCAACCATCAAGGGAATCAGGCCGAAATGCGCACTGCGCACCATGATGTTGCGTTGCAGCTCCAGGCTGCTCAGGTGCTCGTCGATCACGCCGCGGGCGCCTGGATGAGTCGGTGTCGGCGCCACGTGTTCGCTGGCCAGATAGCGCTCGACCGACCAGCCGCGCGTGCCGGCCAGGCGCACGATCGGGTTGTCTTCGGCCACCAGGCAGACCACTTCGTCGCTCATCAGACGCCCCAGGTGCAACTCGCCCGGTGGCGACAGCCAGTTGCCGATCACCAGATCGACTTCACCGGTGGCCAGGCTTTGCCGGTAGTCGAAATCACTGCTGAGCGGCAGCAACTCGATCTTGACCTGCGGCGCCTGTTGTTTCAGCTGGCCGACCAGGGCGGGCAGGAACAGCGGATCCAGGTAATCGCTGGCGGCGATCCGGAAACTCAGTTGACTGGCAAGGGGTTCGAAGCCGGCGCTGCGCGCACGCACGCTGAACAGCTGATCGGCACGCTGCAGCAACTCGGCCGCCGGGCCTGCCAATTGCAAGGCCCTGCTGGTTGGTGCCATGGCATTGCCGGCGCGCACCAGCAACGGGTCGCCGGTCAGGGTGCGCAAGCGCTTCAGCTGGGCGCTGACGGCAGGTTGGGTGCTGTTCAGAATCAGCGCGGCCCTGGAAACGCTGCGTTCGGTGATCAAAGTGTGCAAGACCCGGATGAGGTGAAGCTCGATCTTGTCGAATTCAGCGCGCTGGACCATACGGTCTAGTTTATATCCGGTATCAATGTTTTTGTATGTCGGTGCGGCACGATCCGTTTAGCCTGCATTGCAACGATTCAACCAGACGACATGAGCAATCAACCCATCCGCTTTTATCACCGTGGCGAAGTCATCACGATCGACGCGGCGTCGCCCACTCGCACCGTACTCGACTGGCTGCGTGAGGACGCGCGTTGCACCGGCACCAAGGAAGGTTGCAACGAAGGCGATTGCGGCGCCTGCACCGTGCTGATCGGCACGTTGCCCGAAGCCGGCGCTGTCAGCGCGCAGGCGATCCGCGGCCTGCAGCTGCAAAGCGTCAATGCCTGCATCCAGTTTCTGCCGACCTTGCACGGCAAGGCCTTGTTCACGGTCGAGGATCTGCAGCGCATCACGGCGCCGGATCCGACGGTCACGCCATCGGGCCGCGAGGCGATTGCGCTGCATCCGGTCCAGCAGGCGATGGTCGAGTGCCATGGCTCGCAATGTGGTTTCTGTACGCCGGGTTTCGTGATGTCGCTGTTTGCAACCTACGAGTCGCACCGCGCCAGCGGCAGCCGGCCTAGCCGGCAGCAATTGGCCGACGATCTGTCGGGCAACCTGTGCCGTTGCACCGGCTACCGGTCGATCCTCGATGCGGGCCAGCGGATGTTCGATCTGCCGGCGATTCAACTCGAAACCGCGCCGGTCATCACCGCCTTGCGCAGCATCGCCGGCGACACCGGCTTGCGTTATCAAGCGCGCAGCACCGCGGCCGCCGACGGCGCGACTTTCCATGCGCCACGCACGCTCGACGAGCTCGCTGCGCTGCGCGAAGCCCATCCGAAGGCGACCCTGCTGGCCGGGTCGACCGATGTCGGCTTGTGGGTCAACAAGTTGTTCCGCCCGCTCGGCGACATCATCTTCGTCGGTGACGTGACCGAGCTCAAGACCATCGCCATCCACGATGGCGCGCTGCGCATCGGCGCCGGCGCTTCGCTCGAAGCGGCGTGGCAGGCGCTGGCCGGCCGTTTCCCGTCACTGACCGATGTCTGGCTGCGATTTGCTTCGCCACCGATCCGCCATGCCGGCACGATGGGTGGCAATGTCGCCAACGGCTCGCCGATCGGTGACAGTGCGCCGGTGTTGATGGCGCTGGGTGCTTCGCTGCTGCTGCGCAGAGGGCCGGCTCGGCGCACGGTGGCACTCGACGATTTCTATCTCGACTACATGAAAAATGCGCTGCAGCCTGGCGAGTTCGTCGAGGCGATCGACGTGCCGGCAGCGATCTTGTCCGCTGCTGATGCCCGGCTGCGTGCCTACAAGATCAGCAAACGCTTCGATTGCGACATCTCGGCCGTTTGCGGCGCATTCTGGCTGCGACTGGACGGTGATCAGGTGGCCGAGGTCCGGCTCGTTTTCGGCGGCATGGCCGCGACGGTCAAGCGAGCGGCCAGAGCCGAGGCCGCTTTGCTCGGCAAGCCATGGTCGCAGGCCAGTGTGGATGTCGCGAAAACCGCGTTGGCCGAAGATTTCAAGCCTTTGACCGACATGCGCGCGAGCGCCGACTATCGCAAGCGCGTGGTACAAAACCTGCTGCAGCGCTTCTGGCTCGAGACGCGACGCGACGCGCCCTTGAATGAATCGCAGACCAGCGTCTGGAGCGTGATGCCGCACCAGTTGCTTGGCCAGGGCGAGCCAGTCTGAGCCGTTGAAGACAAGCCGCCATGAGGCCACCAACATGAACCGACCGATCAATCCCGAACTGCTCGAGCCGGCGCTTGCATTTGCCGACTATCTGAGCAACACCGCGCGCCGAATCGATGATTCTGCGGAGCAAGAACTGCAGACGCGCGGCGCCCGCGTCGGCGTCAGTCGGCCGCACGAATCGGCCCATCTGCATGTGGCTGGTCAGGCGCCGTATGTCGACGATATTCCTGAGCTTGCCGGCACGCTGCATTGCGCACTCGGCCTGTCGCCGGTGGCGCATGGACGGCTGACCGGCCTGTCGCTCGAGGCGATCCGCAAGATGCCGGGTGTCGTCGCGGTGTTGACGGCGGCCGATATTCCGGGCCCGAACGATTGCGGTTCGATCGTGCACGACGAGCCCATCCTCGCCGACGGCGAGTTGCGCTACCTCGGCCAGCCGGTTTTTGCAGTCATCGCGCAGACCCGCGACATTGCCCGCCGCGCCGCCGCGCTGGCCAAATCTGCCATCGCGTTCGAGCCGCTGCCGGCGTTGCTGACGGCGCGCGACGCACACGCTGAAAGTCAGTATGTGCTGCCGCCGATGCACCTGATCCGCAGTGCAGACGCGGGCCTGGTGGATGCTGAAACGCGCACCGCGGCGATCCGCTCGGCACTGGCTGCCTCCCCGCGCACCTTGAATGCTTCGTTCGAGGTCGGTGGCCAGGAGCAGTTCTACCTCGAAGGCCAGATCAGCTACGCCATCCCGCGCGAGGACCGCGGCATGCATGTCTTCTGCTCGACCCAGCATCCGAGCGAAATGCAGCATCTGGTGGCGCATGCGCTGAAGCTCGACGCGAACCGGGTGCAGGTCGAAAGCCGGCGCATGGGCGGCGGCTTTGGTGGCAAGGAGTCGCAGTCGGCGCCATTCGCCTGCATCGCCGCAGTGGCCGCGGCCAAGCTGCAGCGGCCGGTCAAGTTGCGGCTCGATCGTGACGACGATTTTCTGATCACCGGCCGGCGCCATTGCTTCAGCTACGACTACGAGGTCGGCTACGACAACGACGGGCGCGTGCTGGCCTGCGAGATCAGCTTGATCTCGCGCGCCGGCCATTCGGCCGATCTGTCGGCGCCGGTGATGACGCGGGCGTTGTGCCACTTCGACAATGCCTATTGGCTGCCCGAAGTGGCAATGCACGGCTATTGCGCGAAGACCAATACGCAGAGCAACACGGCGTTTCGCGGTTTTGGCGGGCCGCAGGGTGCGATCGCGATCGAGAACATCCTCGACAGCATCGCGCGCATCCTCGGCAAGGATGCGCTCGAGGTGAGACGCGTCAATTTCTATGATCGCGCGGGCAAGCCGACAACGCCCTATCTGCAGGCGGTCGAAGACAACATCATTCACGAGCTGACAACCGAACTCGAAACGACCAGCGGCTACCAGGATCGCCGCACCGAGATCGCCGCGTTCAACCAGACCAGCCCGGTACTCAAGCGTGGCATCGCTCTGACACCGGTGAAGTTCGGCATTTCGTTCAACGTCAAGCATTTCAACCAGGCCGGTGCGCTGGTTCATGTCTACAACGACGGCTCGATCCTGGTCAACCACGGCGGCACCGAGATGGGCCAGGGCCTCAATACCAAGGTGGCGCAGGTGGTGGCGCATGAGCTCGGCGTTGATTTCGAGCGTGTGCGTGTCACCGCAACCGATACCCAGAAAGTGGCCAATACCTCGGCCACGGCGGCATCGACCGGCAGCGATCTGAACGGCAAGGCGGCCCAGGACGCGGCGCGCCAGATCCGCGAACGGCTCGCAGCCTGTGCCGCGGCGCGCCACGGCGGTGCGCCTGAAGCGGTGAAGTTCGGCAACGACAAGGTCGAGGTCAACGGCCGCACGCTCGGTTTCGATACCGTGGTTGCGGAAGCCTATCTGGACCGCGTGCAGCTGTGGTCGGACGGTTTCTACGCCACGCCGGGCCTGAGCTGGGATCGCGAGACGATGCAGGGCCGGCCGTTTTTCTATTTCGCCTATGGTGCGGCGGTCAGCGAGGTCATCGTCGACAGCCTGACCGGCGAATGGAAACTGCTGCGCGCCGATTTGCTGCACGATGTCGGGCGTTCGCTCAACCCGGCCGTCGATATCGGCCAGATCGAAGGCGCGTTCATTCAGGGCATGGGCTGGTTGACGATGGAAGAGCTGGTCTGGCAGCCGATGGACGGCTCGAAGAACGCCGGCAAATTGCTGACCCACGCGCCGAGCACCTACAAGATCCCGACCGCCAACGACTGCCCGCCGATTTTCAACGTCAGGCTGTTCGACTGCGAAAACGTCGAAGACAGCATCCACCGCAGCAAGGCGGTCGGCGAGCCACCGCTGCTGTTGCCGTTCTCGGTGTTCTTCGCGATCCGCGATGCGGTGTCGGCGGTCGGTGAGCACCAGATCGATCCGCCCTTGAGTGCGCCGGCGACGAGTGAGGCGATTCTGCGGGCGATCGTCGCGGTGCAGCAAGGGGCTTGAGGTGGGGGACAGGAAGCAATCGCGCTTGAAGGCGCTCCCACAGAATACAAAGCGGTGTTCCGCGTTCTGTGGGAGCGCCTTCAGGCGCGATGGATGCGGGTCAAGCAAGCCTCGCTGTCCCGAATGAATGCGCTGAAAACTGCAGCCATCGAATGGCTGGAGGTCGACCTCCCGACCATCGTCATCGAAGTCACCCAAGCCCTCGGCTCGGCCCCCCGCAAAGCCGGCACGCGCATGCTCGTCAGCGCCGAGCGGCTTGACGGGACGATTGGTGGCGGCCACCTCGAATTGAAGGCCATCGATCTGGCGCGCCAGATGTTGGCAGCGCGGCAGTTCAGTCCGCAGTCGGTTCACTATCCATTGGGTCCGGCGCTCGGGCAATGTTGCGGCGGTGCCGTGACGCTCGGCTTTTCGCTGCTCGACCGGGCCGCAGTTGCTGCGTGGCCCGACAGTGCGCCGTTGTTCCACCTGCAGTTGTATGGCGCTGGCCACGTCGGCCGTGCCATCGTGCAGGCGCTGGCGCCGCTGAATGTTCGCATCGACTGGATCGATGAACGCGAGCAAGAATTTGCCCGCCACGTGACGCCGATCGCCAGTGCCGCGGATATCCGCAGCGTCTGCGTCGATGCCGTCGAGGGCGAGGTGCGCATCGCGCCGGTGGGCGCTTTCTACCTGGTGCTGACGCACGAGCACGACCTCGATCTGCGCATCACCGAAGCGATCCTGCGGCGTGCTGATTTCGGCTTTCTCGGCCTGATCGGGTCGAAAACCAAACGCCAGCGCTTTTTTCACCGCTTCGAGCAACGTGGCATCGCGCAGTCGGCGATCGATCGCATCACCTGCCCGATCGGCATTGCCGGGATCGACGGCAAGGAGCCCGAAGTGATTGCAGTGGCGGTGGCGGCTCAGTTGCTGCTGGCTGCCGCCTGATCACCAGGCCGGCGTGTTGCTGGTCGGCCGGGCTCAGATTGCAGCGAGGCAGGCGTACAGTCGCTGCATGCCCGATATCACCCTGATTGCCCACGACGGCAACATGCACCAGTTCGAAGCGCCCGTGGGGGTCAGCCTGATGCGCGCTGCGACCGGTTTCGGCGTCGAGGAAATCATTGCTGAATGTGGCGGCAATGCGCGATGCGCAACCTGCCATGTGATCGTCGATGCCGGCTGGCTGGATCGACTGCCGCCACCCTCCGCCGAGGAGAACTCGATGCTCGAGTTCACCGCCGAGCCGCGCAGCGCCGGCAGCCGACTGGCGTGCCAGATCCGCCTGACTGCCGAACTGCAAGGACTGACGGTACGGCTGCCGCAAACACAGGTCTGAAGGCCAAGCCCCCGTTGCTGCTGCCAGCGTCGGCTCAGTAGGCGGCCTGCAGTGACAGATACCAGCCGCGCTGGCGTGGCTTGTTGGCGATGTTGCCGAGGTCGACGAAGGCGATGGTGGTGCTCAGATGCCGGCTTGGAAACCAGGCGACGAACAGATCGGTTGCGTCCTGCTCGCGGAAGACGCTCAGGTTGTCGGGTCTGGCACGCCATTCGGCACCCAGCGCCAGATCGTCTCGCACCAGCATGGCGATCGAGGTTTCGGGCTGGAGCTTGTAGGCGTCGTTCTTGTCGCCGCCAAAGCCGAGCAGACCGAACTGATTGGCGCGCGTGGCCCGCAGTGTCAGGTTGGCCAGCACGTTGCGGCCCGCTACGCCGCCGAGCCACACCTTGGTTGCCGACGCGTAGAAGTCGTTGTCGCTGCGCCGGCGTGCGCCCAGTGCCTGTGGCACAGTGAAGTCGCGGTTGCGCTTGTGTTGCAGCCCGATCGAGACCTGCGGCGTCCAGGTGTCCTGGTCGTAGACCGCATCGCCGAACAGCCGCCATTTCGCACCGATCACATCCATGTCGATTGATTGACCAGGTACGGTGTCCGACAGGCCGAATCGCCAACGCGTTGCCGACAACTCGACCCGGTCGTAGATGCCGACTGCTGCGCCCACGGTGCGCAAGCTGAAGCCGCCGCCCGAGCGCCAGTAGGTTGCCGAGGCCGTGCCGCCGATCTGGTTGCGGCTGCCGTTGCCGGTGATGATCGCCCACGGGCTCAGCCCGCCGCCACCCCCGCCTTCGATTTGTGTCACGCCCCAGGTGCCCAGCAGACGGTCGCCGCCGGCGTGCGCAGCCGGCAGCAGCGCCAGGCAGCCGAGCAACAGCAATGCAGCCCGGGGCACGGCTCGAATCAGGGTCAAGACAGTCGATTTCATCGGTTGGGCGTTGCGAGCAGACATGATGTGAAAGGATGGGTCCATCCGGTCCCGTGAATTGACCGGCCAGATCGTCCTTGTTATCGGCATCCAGCCGACCCTTTTGAGTGCAAAGTGACCGGCATGACAGTCCGAACCCTTTTCCGTCGATCGTCGGCCTTTGCCGTCCATGGCCTTCGAGCGCGTGATGCCTTGTGGTTGCTGGGTTGCCTGCTGGCCGCCTGTGCGGCTCATCCAGATGCTGAGCCAACGCTTTATCAGCGGCTTGGCGGTGCGGCCAATGTCCAGGCGGTGACCAGCCGTACCGTCGAGCGCGCAGCAACAGACCCGCGAACCCGGCGCAGCTTCGACGGCATCAAGCTGCAGGCTTTGAAGGAAAGCATCGCCCAGCAGATCTGCTCGGTTTCTGGTGGCGGTTGCCGCTATGAGGGCGAAAGCATGGCCAATGCCCACAAAGATCTGGCGATTAGCGCCTCCGAATTCGACGCGCTGGTCACCATCCTGCGCGAGGAATTCGATCACAGCGGCACCGACCCGGCAGCCAAGAACGGCCTGCTGAAACTGCTGGCTCCGATGCGTCGTGACATCGTCAACGAGCGCGCCGCATCGCCCATGCAGACGCAAGCCCGGCAATGAATGCCGCCGCGTGCGTTGGTGCAGCACTGATCGCCTGGCTGTCGGTCGTCTCGGCATCGGCGGCTGTGCTTGAAGTTACCTTGACCGGCAGTGACGACAAGCCGCTCGCCGATGCGGTCATTGCGGTTTATGTCAAGGGCACGAAACCGACCGCCGCCGCTGGCATCACCGCGGAGATCGCCCAGCGCTCGCGGCAGTTTGCGCCTCAGTTGACGGTCGTGCAGACCGGCACTGGCGTGCTGTTCCCGAATTTCGATACGGTGCGTCACCATGTCTACTCGTTCTCGCCGATCCAGCGCTTCGAGATCAAGCTGTATGCCGGCGTTCCGAATGCACCGCTGATATTCGACAAACCCGGCGTGGCCACCTTGGGTTGCAACATCCACGATCGCATGCTGGCGTTCGTCGCCGTGGTCGACACGCCGTTCTTTGCCCGCAGCAATGCGGCTGGCAAGGCGCAGATCGATCTTCCGGCGGGCAAGCATCGGCTGATGGCCTGGCATCCTTCGATGACCGAGACCGGTGTCTGGGTCGAGCAGAGCGTGACGGTCGACGCCTCGGGAGGGCGTTCCGCGCTCAAGCTGCCGGTGACGGCCATGCCATGAGTTCAGCATGAAACCGATCCGGGCTCTCCTCCATCGCCTGTTCGAGCCGATGGCGCGCCGGCTCGATGTGCGCATCGTTGTGGTGTTTCTCGGTCTGCTGTGCCTCGTTCAGCTGGCCAGCTTCGTCACGATCCGGCGCAGCATCGACGCCAACGCGCATGCGCAGATCGCGGTCGAGTTGCGCACCGGTGAGAGCGTGTTGCGCCGCCTGCTCGGGCAGAACGCGCAGAACCTGACCGAAGGCGCACGCCTGCTCGCCGCCGACTACGGTTTCCGCTCTGCGATTGCGAGTGGTGACCGGCCGACCATCCTCGATGCACTCGATAACCAGAGCAGCCGCATCGGCGCCAATGTGGCCGTGTTCACCGACGCCGGCCAGCAGATCGTCGCTTCGACGCTGACCGACAACGCCGATCAGATCCTGCCGCTGATTCGCGCCAATGTGCGAGACGTTGCTGCCAACGCGCCCAGCATCGGTGTGCAGATCCTCTCCGGCCGGCCGTACCAGCTGGTCACCGTGCCGGTCAAGGCGCCGCAGTTGATCGGGCACGTCTCGATGGGTTTTCCGCTGACGGCCGCGCTGGTTCGAGACATGGAAGCCCTGTCGCCTCTTCGACTGGCCCTGGTGGCACGTCGCTTCGACGGTGGCTGGACGCTGTTGCCGATCGGCGAACGAAGCGCTTCGTTGAGCGGGTTGGCGCGTCAGCTCGATGTCACCGGCCAGAGCCACGACCTGCTGCTCAACAACGAGGCCTACGGTTCACGGCTGGTGCGGCTCGGCAGTGATGCCACGCATGAAGTCGCTGCCGTGCTGATGCGTTCGGTTGACGAGGCGGTGGCTCCCTACCGGCAATTGCAGCTGACCTTGCTGGCGATCGGCCTGGCCGGGTTGGCTGTGTTCGGGATCGGCAGCCTGGTCACCGCGCGGCGCATCACCGGCCCGATCAAGCAGCTGTCGGCGAGTGCCGAGCGGCTCGGCGCGGGCGACTATTCATCTGCTGTATCTGTGCAGACCCGCGATGAAGTCAACGACCTGGCAGAGGCTTTCGAGCAGATGCGCCAGAGCATGCAATCGCGCGATGCGCACATCCGACGTCTGGCCTACTGGGACCCGCTGACCGGATTGCCAAATCGCGCGCAGTTGCTCGATCTGCTCGGCAGCCACCTGGATTCAGCCCGTTCGTCAGGCACGCCCTGTGCGGTGCTGATGCTCGATCTCGACCGCTTCAAGCACGTCAACGACAGCCTCGGCCATGCCTTTGGCGACCGGGTGCTGCGGCAGATTGCGGCGCGCCTGAGTGACGGTGTCCTGCGCGAAGGCGACTGCGTTGCACGCTTGTCCGGCGATGAATTCGCAGTCTGCCTGCCCGGTGCCGACATCGATACTGCACGCAACGTGGCGCAGCGCCTGCAACATGCGCTGGAGCAACCGATCCGGCTGGACGATCACACCATCGACGTTGGCGCTGGCGTCGGTGTGGCCATCTCGCCCGCCGATGGTGACGATGCCCAGGTCTTGCTCGGTCGGGCCGAGGTCGCGATGTATGCGGCGAAGGCTCGTCAATCAGGAATCGTCGCGTACCAGCCCAGCCTCGATTCTGGCAGTGCCGAATCGTTGTCGCTGCTGAGCGAACTGCGCACCGCCGTCGATCACGACCAGTTGCGCTTGTATCTGCAGCCGAAGATCGAGTTGGCAACCGGGCGGGTGCTCGGCGGCGAGGCCTTGGTGCGCTGGCAGCATCCGACGCGTGGCCTGGTCGCGCCGATGCGCTTCATTCCGTTCGCCGAACAGACCGGTTTCATCCGGGTGTTGACCGCCTGGATGATCGAGCGCTGCGCAGCGCGCAGCACCGAGTTGCGGGTGCAGGGCCTCGATCTGAAATTCGCGATCAACCTGTCGACGCGCGACCTGCTCGATCAGGAGCTGCCCTTGCGGCTGGAGCGGCTCCTCAACGATGAACCGATGGATCCGGGCAACCTGTGTCTGGAGATCACCGAAAGTGCCATCATGGACGACCCGCAGCGCGCACTGCAAACCCTGCAGCGCCTGCACGACATGGGCCTGCGCCTGTCGATCGACGATTTCGGCACCGGTTATTCATCACTCGCGTACCTGAAACGGCTGCCGTTGCACGAATTGAAGATCGACAAGAGTTTTGTGATGGCGATGGAAACAGACCGTGCCGACCTGAAGATCGTCCGCTCGACCATCGATCTGGCTCACAACCTGGGCTTGTCGGTGGTTGCCGAGGGCGTTGAGAACGCGCAGTCGTGGGCCTTGCTGAAGACCCTGAAGTGCGACGAGGCGCAAGGCTTCTTCATGGCCAAGCCGATGCCCGAGATCGAATTTGCGGCGTGGGTCAACAATTGGGTTCCCCCCGACACGCATCTGAACAGCGAATACGCGGAATTCGCCTGAGAAACTCCTCACGAAGTGCCTGTACGACGTGGTCGTATCAAGCGCTCGTAACAGGCCCGTCAGCCGGGGAAGCGCATGTTGACTTCCGTTGGCGATTTGCCGACCTTGACGTTGCGGCGCTGTGTCTTGCCCTTGTAGGTGACCTCCAGCGCGTAGCTTCCGGCCGGCGCCGCGATCATCACCCATGGTCCGACATCGCCGACATCCAGCAACGCCATTGCGCCGTGCTTGCCGCCGCCGAGGCGCAATTTTTCAGCGACGATGTATTCGCCCTGGTCCGCACTCAGCACCACCTTCAGTGGAAACTTGCCGCGTTGACTGGCCATGTTGCGCCGCTCCTCGTTGCCGGCGCCGCCACTGATGAAGCTCGCACCACCACTGCCCTGACGCACCGCCAATGAAGGTGCGCTCGGCGGGATGGCTTCCGATGCGATGGCAGCGGCAGTCTGTGGCGACAGCGTGGTTTGCGCCACCGTCCAGGGACTCGCTGCGAGCAGCAGCGCAGCGGCTGAGAGGGTCCAGTGCTTGTTCATGGATTGGTCCGGTTGCGTGAATCCGAGCATCTTGCGCCGCGATCCGGGCGCTGTCCATCAGACAGCCGTGCGGATCGGTGTCGGTGTGCGCCGACGCGCCAATGCCTTCGCGTGGACAATGCGGTCCCCTTCCAACTCGCCTGGGCCCTGCGTCGATGGCTCGAACCGACAACCTGCGCAGCATCATTGCCATGCTGCTCGCGGTCGCCTTCTTCTCGGTGATGGATTTGCTGATGAAGATCCTGGTCGCGCACTACCCGCCGCTGCAGGTGGCGGCGTTGCGAGGCTTGTCGGCCTTGCCGCTGGTGATGGCGTACGTCGCCTGGAGCGGCAGCGGCCCCAGCCTGCTGCGGGTGCGCTGGCGCTTGCACCTGGTGCGAGGCTGCCTGGCGGTGTTGATGCTGGCGTTGTTTGCCTTCGGCTTGCGCAGTCTGCCGCTGGCCGAGGCATACACCATCTTTTTCATCGCGCCACTGCTGATCACCTTGATGTCGATTCCGGTGCTCAAGGAGCGGGTGGCGCGCGCTCATTGGCTGGCGATCGCGATCGGGTTGGGCGGAGTGGTTGTTGCGCTGCGGCCGAGCACAACGGCGTTCCTGTCATTGGGCGCGCTGGCCGTGCTCGGCGCCGCGACCTGTTATTCGGTCTCGGCCATCATCGGACGCCTGCTCACGCGCAGCGATTCGAGCGCCAGCCTGGTGTTCTGGACAACGGGCGCACTGGCGGTTGGCGGGACCGTGCTGGCGCTGCCCGGCTGGTTGCCGATTCGCACCGATGATGGGGCTCTGATCGCCGGCCTTGCGGTGACAGGATTTCTGGGGCAGGTCACGATCACCGAGGCATTCAGGCACGGCCAGGCTTCGGTGGTGGCGCCGTTCGAATATACGGCGCTGGCCTGGGGCATGGCGATCGACTGGCTGGTGTGGGCGAGCTTGCCGACGCCGCAGACCTTGCTGGGTGGCGCCATCATCATTGCCAGCGGGATCTACCTGCTGCGCAGCGAGCAGGTCAAGGTGGTGGTGCTGGCACCCTGACGCGGCACGGTCGCGCGCCATTGCGCGGCTGTGGAATGGGTTGCTGCGTGCGCCATTGTCGGCCGACTGCCTGCGCGTTTGCCTGCGCAATTGCGTGCGGTATTGCGCTGGTTTCGGAGTGACGGATGGGTTAGCCTTTGGTTTCGATCAATTCGATGCCGGGCTGCAACATGGACGAGTCGACAACGCATACCGATCTCCCCACGGCTGCCGAAATCCGGGACGCACTTGAAATGGCGGTGCGTCTGCAGCGCCGTGAACAGTTCGACGACGCCGAAAAAATTTACGCGTCGGTGCTTTCGCTGGTGCCGGACGAGCCCAATGCGCTCAATTTCCTCGGCGTGTTGCGCCATCAGCAGGGCAGGGTCGACGAGGCCCTGCATTTCATTGCCCGGTCGATCCAGCAGCAGCCCGGCGAAGGGGGTCCGTGGCTGAACCTGGCCAATGTTCTGCTCGAATCCGGCCAGTACCAGGAAGCGGTCGATGCGCTGAAGCGGGTAATCGAGCTGAAACCCGAATCTACCGGCGTCTATAACAACCTGGCCATCTTGCACCGGCGCATGGGCAATCAGCAAGCTGCCGAGGCATGCCTGTTGCGCGTGATCGAGATGGATCCGACGTCCAGTTTCGGCCACGGCAATCTGAGCAATCTGTACTACGAAACCAAACGCTACAAAGAGTCGATCGACCACGGCCTGCAGGCCATCGGGTCAGATCGCAAGGGGCACGGCTCAGCCCGTTATCTGGTTGCGCTGTCGCTGCTGGCAATGGGCGAACGAGAGCGTGCCATAGAAAACCTGCAGCAGTGGATCGAAGACGAGCCCGACAACCCGCAGCCACGGCACCACATCGCGGCACTGGGTATCGGCACCGTTCCGGAGCGCGCATCGGATGCCTACGTACAGGACGAGTTCGACCAGTTCGCCAAGTCGTTCGACTCCAAGCTCGAGCGCCTGGGTTACCGCGCCCCGGGGCTGGTCCGCGAGGCCCTGGATTCGCTCGGGGCTCGGCTGCCGACCGGCGGCGACATCCTCGACGCCGGCTGCGGTACTGGCTTGTGCGGCCCGCTGCTGCGGCCACTGGGCGCGCGGCTGGTGGGGGTCGATCTATCCGGCGGGATGCTCGAAAAAGCGCGCCTGCGTGCTTGCTACGACGAACTGCATCATCGCGAGCTGACCGAGTTCATCGAGGCCTGCGCAGATCGATTCGACATCATTGCCAGTGCCGATACGCTGATCTATTTCGGCAATCTGGGTCCGGTCATGGCGGCTGTGCGACGGGCTCTCAAACCGGGCGGAGTCATCGCCGCCACCGTCGAGGCCTTGGCTGACGATTCGGTCGACCATGTCTTGCAAGTCAACGGTCGATATGCCCATTCGCAGTCCTATATCCGCAGTCTCGTCGAGCACTATGGCTTCGAGCTTGTGGTGATGCGGCCAGAGGTGCTGCGCAAAGAGGAACGCAAGGATGTCTCGGGCTGGCTGTTCGTCGCGATCAAGCCGGCCAGTGCGGGCTCGGCGCAGGCGAGCAAGCCATGAGCGATGACACCAAGCCCGAGATCACGGTTGAGCAGGCCTTGCAGATGGCCGTGGCGCTGCATCGCAGCGACGACCTGGAGCGCGCCGAAGAGATTTATGTCGACATCCTGACGCATCTGCCGAACGAGCCGAATGCGCTCAATTTTCTGGGCGTGCTGCGCTTCGAACAAGGGCGAAACGATGAGGCGTTGCACTACCTCGCAAGATCCGTGCAGATCCGACCCGAAGTTGCCGGTGCCTGGCTGAACCTGTCCAATGTCCTGCTCGAATCCGGCGAATACGACGAAGCCGTCAAGGTCTTGCGGCGCGTGGTCGACCTGGAACCCGACAACATCGATGCCTACAACAACCTGGGTGTGCTGCACGGACGCCGCAAGCAATGGGAGCTGGCCGAACAGTGCCTGCGTCTGGCCATCGAGCGCAATCCGAACCACGTCTTCACGCACTACAACCTCGGGAACCTGTGCTTTCAGACCGGCCGACATGGCGAAGCGATCGATCACTGCACGCGTGCCATGGGCATGGATCCGGACGACTCACACAGCGTTCAGGTCTTGTGTGCCGCGCTGCTCGCGGACGGTCAGATTGCGCGTGGCAAGCAGATCCTGAACGATTGGCTGGCCAAAGAGCCCGACAACCCGCGCGCCTTGCATCAGCTGGCAGCGGCCGGTTTCGTCGCCCCGCCGGCGCGTGCTTCAGACGGCTACATCCAGCAGACCTTCGATTCCTTCGCTTCGTCCTTCGATGCCAAGCTGGAGAGCCTGGGCTACCGGGCGCCCCAGTTCGTCGCTGATGCGTTGGCCGAACTGGGATCGCGCGTGCCACGCAACGGCGTGGTGCTGGACGCCGGCTGCGGAACCGGCCTGTGCGCCAGCCTGTTGCGTCCGTTCGCGCATCGGCTGGAGGGGGTCGACCTGTCCGCTGGCATGCTGGCGCGAGCCAAGGCGCGCGCCGCCTACGACGCCTTGCACCATGCTGAACTTTCTGCCTTTCTGCAGCGCGGTCACGATCTCTACGACATCGTTGTCAGTGCGGATACGCTGATCTATTTCGGCGACCTGGATCCGGTATTCGCCGGGCTGCAGCAATCCATGCGCGAGGGCGGGGTACTCGCCGCCACCCTCGAGGTGCTGGCTGAAGATGGCATCGACCATGTGCTCACCGTGAGCGGGCGCTATGCACACTCTGGCGTCTACTTGCGTGGCCTGATCGAGCGTCACGGCTTGCAAATCGGCAGCCTGTCGAAGCGGGTGTTGCGCCGGGAAGCCGGTGCGAATGTCGAGGGCTGGGTCTTCACCGCCATCAAGGAGACGCGGGGCGGATGACGCGGCGCCGCTCGTCGGCGCCAGCCTTCATCTGATCAAGTGGCTGGTGTGAGCGGCGGCTTTGCCATCCTGGCAAACCAGGCCACCTCACGCCCGACGAGCTCGCAGGCCTGGATCGCCGCCGGATCGGCGTCCGGACTGGTCTTGCTGCCGAACGGCTGCGATGAAGACAGCAACGTGGCGCCATATGGCGTGGGCCAGCCGCGCAAGGCGTGCACCACCGCGCGCATTGAAATGAGTGTGGTGCCCATCGCCTGCGCGCCGTCGGCGCAGACGATCAACCCGATCGCCCGGCCTTCGAAATACGGCGCCTCGTCGTCGCGCGTATCTTCGATGAAATCGATGGCGTTCTTGACCAGACCTGAAATGCCGCCGTGGTACGACGGTGTCGCGATGATCACGCCGTCGGCGCGCCGCACCGCCGCAATCAGCGCCAGCGCCTGTTCACTGCGCTCGGGGCGGCTCGGGTCATACGATTCGGTGGGCATTGCACCGGCACCGAACAACTCGGTCTCACAGCCCAGTGTGCCGGCATGCGCCAGCGCCGCCGCCAGTGCCCGCTCGGTCGTCGAACCCGGGCGCGTCGTGCCGCCGATGCCGACGATGAAAGGGCGCGTGATGCTCATGGATGGTGATTGTCGCTTCACTCCAGTGACGGCGTGGTGCGCAACACCTCTTCCACGGTCGTCACACCTTCGGCCACCTTCATCAGGCCGGCCAGGCGCAACGGGCGCATGCCGGCTGCGATCGCGTGTTTGCGCAACTTGACGAAGTCCGGATGGGGGTGGATGGCCGCGCGCGCCAGGTCGTCGACAACCAGCAATTCGTAGAGGCCGGCCCGGCCACGGTAGCCGGTCATCCGGCAATCGAGGCAGCCAACCGGCTTGTGCGGGCGGGCGCCGCCGTTGAGTGTCCACGGCGCGATCAGTTGCTGCAGGCTCTCGGGGGTGGTCGCCGGGTCGGGCTGCTTGCAGTTCGTGCACAAGGTGCGAACCAGCCGTTGCGCCAGCACACCGATCACGGTGGCGGAGATCATGTACGGCGGCACCCCCAGATCGAGCAACCGTGTGATGGCCTGCGCCGAATCGTTGGTGTGCAAGGTGCTGAACACCAGGTGTCCGGTCAACGCGGCCTGGATCGCCATTTCGGCGGTCGGCAGGTCGCGGATTTCGCCGACCATGATGATGTCGGGGTCCTGGCGCATCAGCGCGCGCAGGCCTTCGGCAAAGCCCAGATCGATCGATTGCTGGACCTGTGTCTGATTCAGTGCCGGCTGGATCATCTCGATCGGATCTTCGATCGTGCAGACGTTGACCTCGTCGGTGGCCAGTCGGCGCAGCGTCGCGTACAGCGTGGTCGTCTTGCCCGATCCGGTCGGCCCGGTCACCAGAACGATGCCGTGCGGCTGCGCCACCAGCTGCTCCCAGCGCTTGCCGTCGTGGCTGCCGAATCCCAGCGCCTCCAGCGGCTTGACGGTGGTGTCGGGATCGAAGATGCGCATCACCATCTTTTCACCGAAGGCGGTCGGCAGCGTCGACAGCCGCATCTCGACTTCTTCGCCGGCCGGGTTGCGGGTCTTGATGCGACCGTCGAGCGGACGCCGGCGCTCGATCACGTCCATCCGGCCGAGCAGCTTGATGCGCGCGATCATCGCGTTCATCACGCCCGGCGGCAGTTGGTAGACGGTGTGCATCACGCCGTCGATCCGAAAGCGGATCACGCTGAGGTCGCGGCGCGGCTCGAGGTGGATGTCGCTGGCACGCTGATCGAAGGCGTATTGCCACAGCCAGTCGACCACCTGCACCACGCCTTGGTCGTTGGCGTCGAGCTGCTTGGTGCTGCGGCCCAGTTCGACCAGTTGCTCGAAGCTGGCCGCCACCGAGCTGCCCTCGCCACTCTTGATGGCGGCGCGGACCGAGCGCGATAGCGTATAGAACTCGGTCGTGTATTTCTGCAATTCGGGCGGGCTTGAAACCACCAGCCGCACCGCCTTGTGGGTATGCGCCTCGATTTCGGGAACCCATTCACGGTCGAACGGCTCGCAGGTGGCAATCGTGATCTCGCGCATTCCTACCTGGATCGGCAGCGCGCGACGACGTTCGGCATAACTGATCGACATCACCTCGGCCACCCGGCCGACGTCGACCTTCAGCGGGTCGATACGCAGATACGGCAGGCCAGCGCGGGTGGCGAGCCATTCGGTCAAGGCTTCGACGTCGAGCGGCCGGCCGGTGGCCGCGCGTTGCAGGCCGGCATTGCCCAGCCGCACCAGCGGATGCTGGGCGCTGTCGCCGGCCGCAAAGCGCTTGGCGGTGCGCATCGCGTCTTCAGGGCTCAGCACGCCATCCTGGCGCAACCATTTGAGCAGCACGCGCCAGTCGAGTTGCCCGCGGTGCGCTGCCGCATCCGCCGGTCCGGCCGACGCCAGCACGGCAGGCTCGGCGGCGGCCGCGATTTCAGCCTGGGATTTGGCAGATGGCTTGGTGGTGTCGGGATTCGGCATCGTTTTCAGGTTCCAGTCCGGCCACTTTCAGCGGCTGGTGCGGCGCTGGCAGCGTCGCCGGTTGGCCCCGCGTCGCTGGCAGTTGCCGGCAGCGCGCGCAGCATGCGCAGCCACTTGCGTGCCGGCAGACGCGTTCTGGCCTCGATATTGTCGGCCCGTTGCGCCAGCACCTGAGCCGGCGGCCATTGGGCGTCGCGCAGTGCGATGACGATGGTATTGCCCTCGCGGGTCGGGCGCAGACTCTTGACAGCACCCGACGGGAATGCGGCCGCGATGCGCGCCGCGCTGGCCTCGAAGCTGGCATCGCGGCCGAACAGGTTGACCGTCATCACGCCGTCGCGGGCAAGCAGGGCGGCGCAATCGCGGTAGAAATCGGCGCTGTCGAGTGCCGGACTGGCGGCGTCATGGTCGTACAGGTCGACGCACAACACATCGGCGCTGGCGCGATGGGCAGGGTCGCTCGCCCAGCTGGCCGCGTCGGCCTCAATCACCTGCAGGCGCTCGCCGTCGCCAGGCAACGCGAACCACAGCCGGCAGGCATCGATCACCGAGCGGTTGATTTCGACCGCGCAGGTCGGCATGCCCATGGTGGCGTGGCAAAAGCGGGTGATGGTTGCCGAGCCGAGTCCGAACTGCAGCGCGCGCACGGCCTGCCAGGCATCGGCGGCGTCGCTCTCGGCTTCCGGCCGCAGCAACAGCCAGGCCAGCATGCGCTGCACATATTCAAGCTCGATCGCCTGCGGTTTGCGGATCCGCATCGCACCCTGCACCCACGGCGTGCCCAAGTGCAGGTAGCGCACACCGCTGAATTCAGACAAGGTAGCCGGCTCGAGCACCGGCGCCTTGCGAGCGCGCGCTGCCCGGGCGGGCGGCTGGTCGGTTTTGTCAGGCCGCGGCTTCATGCGACACCGTTGTCTTTCAGCACGGCGTGCCAGGCTTCGCGCTTGCGCTCGAACGACCAGCTGGCATTGGCCGGGCTGGTCGATGGCAGGCGCAGCACCGCAACGCCGAGCTCCGCGGTGATGCGGCGATGGCGCGCCGACTCGCCGCCATTGTGGGCAACTGCACGCAGTCGGGGTGCGCGTTGGCGCAGGCTTTGCAGGTCGTTCATTTCGGCGTGTTCGATTGCGCTGTCCAGGCTGCCTTGGCGTCGGCAGCTGGCATAGACGTCCCACAGACCGAGCCCATGTGCCAGCAGCGATTGCAGCCGCCGCTCGTAGGGCAGGGCGCGCAGGTCCTCATTCCACAAGGCCGACAGGATGGCCCAGAACTGGTTGCGCGGATGGGCGTAGTACTGGCCGGCCTCGAGCGAGGCAACGCCCGGAAAGCTGCCCAGTACGACCAGCCGGGTCGATCGATCGACCACCGGCCCGAGGCCTCGTAGCATCGGCGACGCAGCGCGGGCCGGGGTTGCGATTGCAGGTGCGATTGAGGG
>JBDTQC010000006.1:0-25666 GCA_039932405.1 Ideonella sp. | reverse complement strand
CACGATCCAGACGAAGCGGTTGCTCCAGTCGAACCACAGCAGCGTCGACACGCCGATGCCGATCAGGATCAGCACGCCGCCCATGGTCGGCGTGCCACTTTTCACGAGGTGCGACTGCAGCGCATAGTCGCGCACCGGCTGACCGATCTTCAGCTGCTGCAGTTTGCGGATCACCCATGGGCCGAACGCCAGGCCGATCAGCATCGCGGTCAGCGCGGCCATCACGGCCCGGAAAGTCAGGTACTGGAAGACGCGGAAGAAACCGAATTCCGGCGAGAGGGTCTGCAGCCACTCGGCCAGACTAAGCAGCATGCCGGTCTCCGGTCGAATTCGCGGGCACCTTCGTCATCTCGCCAAGCGCCAGCAGCGCGGCAACCACCCGCTCCATCTGCATGAAGCGCGACCCCTTGACGACCACCGACGCGGCCTCGGGCGCCTGCTGCAGCGCCGCCAGCAAATCGTCGACCGAAGCAAAGTGGCGCGCACCGGCAAACGCAGCGGCAGCAGCGGCACTGGCGCTGCCGGCAGTCCACAGGGACTCGATCTGCTGCGCCTGTGCATAGGCACCGACTTCGGCATGAAATGCCACACCCTGATTGCCGACCTCGCCCATGTCACCCAGCACCAGCCAGCGCGGCGCTGGCATGCTGGTCAAGACCTCGATCGCTGCACGCACAGAATCGGGGTTGGCGTTGTAGCTGTCGTCGATCAAGCCGACCGACCTTCCACCGATCGCAAGCGCGTGCAATTGCGAGCGTCCCTTGACCGCAACGAAGCGTTCGATCCCGCTGCTGATCGCCTCGAGCGGGCAGCCGGCGGCCAATGCACAGGTGATCGCGGCCAGCGCGTTGTGCACATTGTGCTGGCCGGCAAGCGCCAGCCGAACCGTTGCGGAACCCGCCGGCGTGCGCAGTGCCAGCTGCCAATGGTCGCCGTGCCACAGCGCATTCGCACTGACATCCGCAGCGCTGATATCCACGCTGCCATCCAGTGCGAATGTCAGGCAGCGACGCTGTCCGGCCAAGCCGCGCCAGATCGGCTCATACGTGTCGTGCGCAGGAAAGACGGCCACGCCATCAGCGGGCAGCGACTCGATTGCGCTGCCGTTCTCGCGCGCCACCGCTTCGACGCTGCTCATGAACTCCAGGTGTTCGCGCTGCGCGTTGTTGACCAGCACGACCGTGGGCGCCGCCATCGCCGCGATCAGCGCGATCTCGCCGGGATGGTTCATGCCGAGCTCGATCACCGCCACCCGGTGGTGCGCACGCAAGCGCAGCAGCGTCAGCGGCACGCCGATGTCGTTGTTGAAATTGCCTGCAGTGGCGAGTGAATCGTCGCCGTGCCAGGCGCGCAGGATGCTCGCCAGCATCTGCGTGACCGTGGTCTTGCCATTGCTGCCGGTCACCGCGATCAGCGGCAGCGACATACGCCGGCGCCATTGCGCCGCCAGTTCGCCCAGCGCCCGACGGGCGTCGGCCACCTGCAGGCCGGCGAGGCCGGCCGCCTCGATGCCGCGTTCAGCCAGTGCCGCGACCGCTCCGGCAGCGCGCGCCTGTTCCAGGTACTCATGCGCATCGAAGCGTTCGCCGCGCAGCGCGACGAACAAGTCACCGGGCTGCAGGCTGCGACTGTCGCTGTGCACACGCTTCAGCACGAGCGCCGGATCGCCGATCAGCCTGGCGGTCGGCAGCAGTTGGCCAGCCAGGCCAAGCGTCATCATTGAACGAACCCTCGAACGGCAGGCTGGCGCAGCATCATCAACTGCTGACGTGCCACCTCGACATCTGAGAACGGCAACCTGAGCTCACCGATCTCCTGGTAATCCTCGTGACCCTTGCCGGCAATCAACACCACATCAGCCGGCTTGGCGTGTTGCAAGGCATGCGCAATCGCTGCCTGCCGGTCTTCGATGACGATCGCCTGCCCCGGGCTTCGAAAGCCGGCAACGATCTGCGAAATGATGTCGGCCGGCGCTTCCAGGCGCGGGTTGTCGCTGGTGACGACAACTTTCGCAGCCAGCCGTTCGGCCACTGCAGCCATCAGCGGCCGCTTGCCCGCGTCGCGGTTGCCGCCGCAGCCGAACACACACCACAAGCGCCCGCCGCGCGATCCGGCGAGGGCTTGCAGCGCAGACAGCGCCTTCTCGATCGCATCGGGCGTATGGGCATAGTCGACCACCACCTCGGGCGCTGCCGCGCCGGTCTCGCCGATCCGCTGCATGCGCCCGGGCACAGCCGTCAACTGCTGGCAAACCCGCGCCGCGTCTTGCAGCGGTACACCGAGCGCACGCAGACCGCCGATCACCGCCAACAGATTGGCAACATTGAACTCGCCGATCAGGCTGCTGTGAACCGAAACCCGCTCGTTTGCCTCAGTCAGTTCGAACGACAGGCCGCCGTCGCTGTAGGCGATCTGCCGCGCCGCCAAGCGTGCCGATGGGTCGACTGCTGAATAGGTCCAGAGATCGATCGGCCGGTCCGCCAGCTCGCTGGCCAACGCGCGACCCTGCTGGTCGTCCAGATTGACCACCGCAGCGCGCAAGCCGGCCCAGTCGAACAGGCGGCGCTTGGCCTGCCAGTAACTCGCCATGTCGCGGTGGTAGTCGAGGTGATCCTGCGTGAAGTTGGTCAGCAGGGCGATCGTGATGCGGGTACCTGTCAACCGATGCTCCTCGATGCCGATCGACGAGGCCTCGATTGCGCAGGCACTGAAACCGTCGTCGGCAAAGCGCCGCAAGGCCTGTTGCAGCGACATCGGATCGGGGGTGGTGAGCCCGGTCGAGACGAGATCGGGTGGACTGCCGACTCCCAGCGTGCCGATCACGCCGCAGCGCCGGCCCAGCGCGGTCAAGGCTTGCGCCAGCCACCAGGCGGTCGAGGTCTTGCCATTGGTGCCGGTGACAGCCAGCACCTGCAAGGCATCGCTCGGATGGCCGAGAAAAGCGGCAGCGAGCTCGCCACAGGCCGCCTTCAGGCCGGCCATCGCAGCGATCGGCGGCCTGTTCTCGAAGGCGAAACGCTCGACACCGTCGGCTTCGACGACGCAGGCCGGCGCGCCGGCAGCCAGCGCGGCATCCACATGAACACGCGCATCGCGCGCATGGCCTGGCCAGGCGATGAACGCGTCACCCGGCCGCAGGCGCCGGCTGTCGGCACACAGACCGCGCACGCCGCGGCCGTGCAGCCAGCTCAGCGCCGCCGCGATGCCGTCGATGCGCATGACCGGCATCAGAAGCTTTCCTCGACTGCGGGCATCTGGCGCGTGATGATCTGCGGACGAACATCGAGATCAGGCGCCACGTCGAGCGTGCGCAATGTCTGCTGCACCACTTCACTGAACACGGGTCCGGCCACGGCGCCGCCAAAATATTTGCCGTTGGTCGGCTCGTCGATCATCACCGCGACGATGATCCGGGGGTCGCTGATCGGCGCCATGCCGACGAACCAGGCCCGGTACTTTTTCGCTGAATAGCCCTTGCCTTCCTGCTTGTGCGCGGTGCCGGTCTTGCCGCCAACCGAATAGCCGAGCGCTTGCGCCATCGGCGCTGTGCCGCCAGGGCCGGCGGCCAGCTGCAGCATCTTGCGCACTTCTTCGGCAGTCTTGCTCGACAACACGCGCACGCTGTTGACCGGCTTTGTCAATTCGGCATCCTGGCGCTTCAACAGCGTCATCGGCATCAGCTCGCCGTCGTGCGCAAAAACCGTATAAGCCTGCGCCAGCTGGAACAGGCTGGTCGACAGGCCGTAGCCATAACTCATCGTCGCCTGTTCGATCGGCCGCCAGCTCTTGTACGGGCGCAGCCGCCCCGTCACGACACCTGGAAACGCGAGTTGCGGCTTCTGCCCGAAACCGACCCTCGAAAGCAAGTCGTGCATCTCGCGCGGCGGCATCTGCATCGCAATCTTGACGGTGCCGACGTTGCTCGATTTCTGGATCACCTCGGCCACCGTCAACGGTCCGTGCGCATGCGAATCGCTGATGGTGGCGCCACCGATCGTGATCCGCCCGGGAGCGGTCTGGATCACCGTCGTCGGCTTGACGCGACCGGTCTCCATCGCCCAGCCGATGATGAAGGGTTTCATCGTCGAGCCCGGCTCGAAGGTATCGGTCAGCGCGCGATTTCGAAGCTGCTCGCCGGTCAGCTTCTTGCGATCGCCCGGCAGGAAACTCGGGTAGTTGGCCAGCGCCAGCACTTCACCGGTCTTGGAGTCCAGCACCACCACGCTGCCGGCTTTCGCCTTGTTCTCCGCCACCGCGTCACGCACCTTCTGATAGGCGAAAAACTGGATCTTGGAGTCGATCGACAAGGTGATGTCGCGGCCATTCAGGGCCGCCACGCTGTCGCCGATCTCCTCGACAACGCGTCCCAGCCGGTCCTTGATCACGCGACGGCTACCGTCGTGGCCAGCCAGATCCTTCTGGAAGGCCAGTTCGATGCCTTCCTGGCCCTTGTCTTCGACATTCGTAAAACCGACCACGTGCGCCGTCGATTCGCCCTCCGGGTAGCGGCGCTTGTATTCACGCACCTGGTAGATGCCCTTGATGCCCAATGCCAGCACTTCCTTGGCAAGGCTTTCGTCCACCTGGCGGCGCAGCCACACGAAGCTAAGGCGATCGTCCAGCCTGGACGCCAGCTCCTTGCCCGAGATGCCGAGCAGGCGCGCCAACTCGACGCGTTGCGCCGGCGTCGATTCCAGATCCTTCGGGATTGCCCAAAGCGAGGGCGTCGGCACGCTGACCGCGAGGATCACGCCATTGCGATCGGTGACGCGGCCACGGCTTGCGCTGAGCTCGAGGGTGCGCGCATAACGAATCTCGCCCTGCTTCTGGAAGAATTCGCTGCCGATCACCTGAATATACGCGGCGCGTCCGATCAGGATACAGAAGCCGCCGCAGACCAGCGCCACCAGCAGCTTCGACCGCCAGGCCGGCGTGCGCGAAGCCAGCAACGGGCTGGTCGAATAATTGAGGCTTCGCAGGTTGCCGACCGCGCCGGGAACCGACGAGCGCTTGTTGCGTTTCATCGCTGCTTCCCTCCTGAGCGGCTGGCCGGCTCGCTGGCGCTGATGGCCGCAAACTGGACGATCGGCGCACCAGCCACCGGTTGATCTACATATTTGGTGACGGCCGGTGTCGCCAGCTGCATCGCCAGTTTTTCACGTGCTGTTTTCTCGACCCGCAGCGGCGTCGCCTGCGCCTGCAGCTCAGCCAGCAGCCGCTCGTGGTCGATATCGAGCTGGCGTGCCTCGGACTGCGATCGATCGAGATCGGTGAACAAGCGGCGCGCGTCGTAGCTGACCCGCACCAGGTAGATCGAACTGACCAGCAGCACCAGCAGCAGGATGGCGTTGAGGCGGCTGCTCATGTTGCAACCCCGCGTCGCGACTGATGGGCCTTGGCAGCCGGCACGTCGGTGCGCTCGGCGACCCGCATCACCGCCGAACGAGACCGCGGATTGGCGCGGATCTCGGTGACACCCGGCTTGATGCGCGCACGTGCGGTCAGCCGCAGCGGCGCAGGAGCAGCGAACGGCGCCCGGCGGTCGTAGACAGCCTTGCTTTCGCGCGCGATGAAGGTCTTGACGATGCGGTCTTCGAGCGAATGAAAACTGATCACCACCAGCCGTCCGCCAGGCGCCAGCAATTCGAGCGACGCGCTCAGAGCCTGTTCGAGCTCCTCAAGCTCGGCATTGACAAAAATCCGAAGCGCTTGAAATGTGCGCGTTGCAGGGTCCTGGCCTGCTTCACGGGTCTTGACCGCGCCAGCCACGAGCTTGGAAAGCGCCCCCGTGGTTCGAACAGGGTCGCCGCTTTCGCGCCTAGCAACAAGCGCCTTTGCAATCTGCCCAGCAAACCGTTCTTCCCCATACTCACGAATCACCTCCGCAATCTGACGCTCGTCCGCGCGAGCCAGGAAATCCGCGGCGCTTTCGCCGCGGCTCGTATCCATCCGCATGTCCAGCGGACCATCGAACCGAAAACTGAAACCCCGCGTCGGGTCGTCGATCTGCGGCGACGACACCCCCAGATCGAGCAGCAAGCCATCGATGCAGGCCACGCCGTCTTCGGCCAGCACGGCGGCGATGGCGCCGAATCGGCTGTGGTGGATGTAAAAACGCGGGTCATCGACCCGCGCGGTTCCGGAAGTCGCCGCAGCGACCGCCTCGGGGTCTCGATCGAATGCAATCACCCGGCCCTTCGCGCCGAGCCGCTGCAACAGCGCGCGGGCATGGCCGCCACGGCCGAAGGTGGCGTCGACATATACCCCATCGGTCTGCTCGCCGTCCGGAACGGCCAGCAACGCATCGACCGCCTCGTGCAACAGCACGGTGGTGTGGGCGTAAGCAGGGGAAGTTCCGGCGGTCACGGGTGCAGGCGCTGCGTTCAGAAACTGAATTCCTTCAGCGAGTCGGGCAATTCCGACTGCATGACCTTGGCTTCGTATTCTTCGTAACGCGCGGCATCCCACAACTCGAAGTGGCTGCCCATGCCGAGCAACAGCACGCTTTTTTCCAAGCCGCTGGCGCGGCGCAGTTCGGGCGAGATCAACACCCTGGACGAATTGTCGATCTCGACATCCATCGCATTGCCGAGAAACACGCGTTTCCAGCCGCTGGCCGCCATCGGCAGCGCAGCAACACGATCCCGGAACTCTTCCCAGGCCGGGCGCGGAAAGATCATCAGCGGCCCGTCCGGATGTCGGGTGATGGTCAGCTGATTGACACAAATCGCAGCCAGGAGCTCGCGATGACGGCTCGGCATGGCAATGCGCCCTTTGCCGTCCAGCGTCAACGCCGAAGCTCCTTGGAATACGATATTGGCCACTTCACCCCACAAAAATGCACTTTCATGCACTTTAGCTTACGAAACAGGGGTGGTCAACGAGATCAACAAGAAAAAATCAATGAAATCAAGTACTTAGAAGACCTTTGAAATGTAAAATTCGGCGGAAAACTTGTTCAAAAACAAGTACTTGTATGGTGCAATGAAAGTGAACTGTGAGGTGTAAGGCGTGCCGCAACCGCAAATAGCGAGCGTTTTGAAGTGTGAACACATGTAACCCTGCAGCTGCTCGGTACCCCGATGCCGCCACCGGACTCACGAATTGCCGAGCAGGAAGGACGGCTGGATCAGTGTCCGGTCAGAGGAATCGATGACGGTGGGGCTGTCGTCCTTTAAATCCACGCCGGACAACTGACGCCGACGCGACTCATTCAGCAGGTAGACCAGCCGTGCCGCTGCTTCGCGGTAGCCAAGGCCCTCCGGCCGCACGTTCGAGATGCAGTTGCGCTGCGCATCGACGCGGCCAGGGCGGGGCTCCCAGGTCAGGTAGACGCCCATGCTATCGGGCGAGCTGAGCCCGGGCCGCTCGCCGATCAGCACCACCACGATGCGGCTGCCCAGCTGCTCCCCGATCTCGTCACCGACCGCGACCCGCCCCTGTTCGACCACAGCGACCGGCGCCAATTGCCAACCGTCGGGATCATCGGTCTGGTCGGCCGCACGCAGTCCGCGCAGCAGTTCGCCAATCAACGCAGCGGCATGGCGCTGGACCGCCAAGGCCGACAAGCCGTCGGCGATCACCAGCGCCAGATCGGGACGAGTCGACCCGGCGGCTTGGCGATGGGCCACCTGCAGCCGCTCGAGCGAGCCGACATCGAGGCGGCGTCCGAGGTCCGGGCGCTGCAGATAGATCGTGCGGTTTTCGGCGGCGCTGTGCAGCGTCACCGTCGCCAGCCCGAGGGCTTCGATGTCGTTGCACAGGTTGTCCACATCGAGCGCGCAGAACACCGCATCGCGCGCCCGCGCATGAGCCAACTGGAAGTCAAGCTGAACCGAGGTAGGCTGGCTGATGCCGCTGCGGCCAAGTCCGATCCGTGCCGGCGTCAGCGCCTTGAGCAGCGCCCACGGGTCGGCCTTGGCCGATCCACCCTGCGCCTCAGGTGTCGATGGCGCGTCCGATTGCTCCGGCAAGGCGTCGGCCATGGTCAGACGGCCGCTGCACCTGGCAAGGCGCGTGCAAATGCCGGCGGCAAACCGCCGGCATGATCAACCAGGCCGCCACCGACCCGGAAGATCGCCATCCGCTCGAGCCAGGCCTCGAACTCGGGGGCCGGGCGCAGCCCGAGCACTTGGCGGGCATACAAGGCGTCGTGGAATGATGTCGATTGGTAGTTGAGCATCACGTCGTCGCTGCCGGGCACGCCCATGATGAAGCTGCAGCCGGCCACTCCAAGCAGCGTCAACAGGATATCCATGTCGTTCTGGTCGGCCTCGGCATGGTTGGTATGGCAGATGTCGCAACCCATCGGCAGGCCCAGCAGCTTGCCGCAGAAATGATCCTCGAGCCCGGCGCGGATGATCTGCCTGCCGTCGAACAGGTATTCAGGTCCGATGAAGCCGACCACGCTGTTGACGAGCAGCGGCTTGAAGTGCCGGGCCACCGCATACGCCCGCGCCTCGACCGTCTGCTGATCGCAACCATGGTGAGCGTTTGCCGACAAGGCGCTGCCCTGCCCGGTTTCAAAATACATCACGTTGGCGCCGCGCGTCTCGCCCGCCGGACCCTCGAACAGCGCGCCGCGCTGCAGCGAGAGGGCAGCGCTGCGGGCTTGCGCGAGCAACGCCAGATCGATGCCGAAGCCTCGATTGGCAGCCTCGGTGCCGGCAATCGACTGGAACACCAGATCGACCGGCGCACCAGCTTCGATTGCCCGCAGCGTATTGCTGACGTGGGTCAACACACACGACTGCGTCGGGATCGCATGGCGCTGGATCACGTCGTCCAGAAAATGCAACAGGCGAGTCACCTGGCCTACGTTGTCGGTGGCGGGATTGATGCCGATGACGGCGTCGCCGCTGCCGTACAACAAGCCGTCGAGCAGGCTCGCGGCAATGCCGGCAACATCGTCGGTCGGATGATTCGGTTGCAGCCGCGTCGACAGCCGACCCGGCAAGCCGATGCTGTTGCGAAAGCGGCTGAGCACCCGCACCTTGCGTGCAATCAGGATCAGATCCTGGTTGCGCGAGAGCTTGCAGACTGCTGCCACCATCTCGGGCGTCAGGCCGGGTGCGATCGCAGCCAGCGTCAGCGCATCGGCCGCGTCCGACAGCAACCATTCGCGAAATTCGCCGACGCTGAGCGAACGCACCGGTGCGAACGCGGCGCGATCATGCTGGTCGATGATCAGGCGCGTCACCTCGTCGTCTTCATACGGGATCACCGCCTCTTCGAGAAAGCGGTTCAACGGCAGGTCGGCCAGCGCCATCTGCGCGGCCACCCGCTCAACCGCCGAATCGGCTGCAACGCCGGCCAGTCGGTCCCCCGAGCGTTCGGGCGAAGCCCGCGCCAGCAGGCTCTTCAGGCCATCGAATCTGAACCGCTCGAACCCGACTTGCTGGTGATAGATCGGCATGGCAAGACCTTCACCGGTGAACTCAGTGGCCGACGGGTGGCGCGCCAGGCGGCCTGGGCGGCAACATCATCAACATCAACTCGCTGTACATCGGCCGCGTGACCATGCGTGAAACCCCGCTTGCCAGCAAGGCCGTGGCCATCAGGCTCAACACCATCGTCTGGCCCGCGATCATTTCCATCACCAGGATGAACGCGGTGATCGGCTCTTGCGTGGCGGCCGCCAGAAAGCCGACCATGCCAAGCGCGACCAGCGTGGTCGCCTGTTGCGCCCCGACACCGGTCAGCAGCGCGACATCATGGCCCAGGCTGGCGCCGATCGACAAGGAGGTGGCAAACAGTCCGCCCGGTACACCGGTCCAGCTCGACAACCAGGTGGCGACAAACTTCAGCAGGGTGAACACCATCGGCACGTCGCCGTGACCCTCGAGCAAGGCACGGGTAGGTGCGTAACCGGCTCCCCCGGTGGCGCCGCCTGTCACCGCGCCGATCACCGCGACACCGACGGCACAGCCGGCCGCAAAACGCAGTGGATAGGCCACACGCCAACGCGAGAATCGATCGGGCATGCCCTGCGCCGAGGCAACGATCAAACGCCCGAACAAGCCGCCGCCGAGCCCGGCCAGCACCGCAACCAGCAAGCCCGGCCAGAGCAGCGACAACGAAACCTGCTGAACCTGCAGCCGGCCGAAATAGGTCAGGTTGCCGAATGCCGAAATGGCGATAAGACCGGACAGCACGATGGCCGAAATGACCAGCGCGCTGTGCGAGATGCCGCGCCGCCGCGATAACACCTCGAGCGCAAACACGATGCCGCCCAGCGGAGTATTGAAGGCCGCCGCAATGCCGGCCGCAGCGCCTGCGACCATCAAGTCGTGGCCATCGATCCCGGACTGCGGCGAAAGCCAGCGCCGCGCATGCAACATGATGCCGGCCCCGACCTGCACCGTCGGCCCCTCGCGCCCGATCGACAGGCCCGCCAGCAGGCCGCCGGCCACCAGGGCGATCTTGTGCACCGACATCTTGATCGAGACCAGGCGGCTGCGCTGTGCCTCGGGCATGGCGTCATCGCTGAGGGCCGCCATTACCTGCGGAATGCCCGAGCCGGCGGTGAATGGCGCAAATCTGCGACACCACCAGACCAGCAGAAAGGTCAGCAGCGGCGTCCAGAACAAGGCCAGGCCAACGCCCAGCGGCATGCCGAACGGTACGCTGGCAGCATCCCAGGGGTCGAGCTTGCGCACGTATTCGAATGCGCCATAGGCCGCTTCGGCCAGCAGGGTGAGGCAGACCACCGTCAAGCCGGTGCCCACCGCATAAGCCAGCACGATCGCACGATCGATCCATTGCCGCCCGGCGGCAAACTCGCCTTTCAGATTGCCCCAGAAATCCGGTGGATGCTCGGCCATGCGTGGTTGGTCCGGGTTCCTGCGTCGGTTGCCGCGTCGATCAACGCGGCGAGACGCCAATCAACCAGAGGTGAAAAAAGGCGAAGCTCAGACCATACAGGATCAATCCGGACACCACAGCGATCGCGTCATTGAAGCGCCCGGCTGGCAACTCGGGCCTGGCGCGCGGCAGGCGCCGCTTCATCGAGATGCGGTCGGCAATGGCCCAGATCAGAAACCCCCCGAACAGCAGCACATCGGCCAGCGTGCCGTTGGCAAGCAGGTGCGCGCTCGCCCAGAGCTTGGTCGCCAGCAACATCGGATGGCGAGTGGCCGACTGGATGCGTCCCGGCAGGTAGGCCGCGAACAGCAGCACGAAGACCGGCAGCATCAGCAACCAGGCCAGATGGCGCAGCGCCGCAGGCGGCACGTACAGGACGATTGGCGATTGCCTGGCGATGCCGTAGCCGACGATGATCAGCACCAGCCCGATGGCCGATACGATCGAATACAGGCCTTTCCAGCGTGCCTCGCCGAAGCGCACCAGCTGGGCGTCGCGCCATTGCGGCGCCACGATGGCCAGCGAATGAAGTCCCAGAAAAACGAGCAGACCCGCAACCAGTAACGCCATGAATCCTTCCACCTCTCGCGCAGCCGGCGTCATGGACCGATGCTGCGGCGAAAGCGATTGAAGCTGGCAGTATCGCCGCAACTGCGGCCGTGTCCGGCAAGGCGCGGGTCAGGCGATCAGTTCGACTCCTTGATCAATCGCCCGCCGGCGTCTTGAAGGGGCCGCGCGTTCATCGGATACAGCCTCGAAAAGATGCCGATCTGCTCGGGCGAGACCTCGACCGGCGTCTTCATCACCATCCACAACACGCCTTCGGTGCAGGGCGGCGTCGTCAGCGAACCCATGTAGGTGACATAGTCGCGCCGTTGCGGCAGCAACGCATTCAGATCGACCGGCAAACGCACCGGCTGGTCCATCCCCTTCTCCAGCGGCAGATTGTTCCAGACGGTCTGAATCAGCGGCTGTGCAGCGCCTCGGTTCAGCAGCACCGCGACCACAGCCAGCTTGCCTTCCAGGTCCTTGTGCACCAGGTGGACAACCATGTCAAAGCGCCGGCCATCGAGGCGCTCTTCGGAAGGCCGGTGGAAGTGAAACTGCACCAGTTCGAAGCGCCTACCCATCACCTCGATGCTGTTGCCGGCCGCGACATTGACTTGTACGGTATGGCCGTTGTCGATGACACGGATCGCGCTCGGCGCGTAGTCGAACTGGACCGGATCCAGCTCGAGCCGCAGGCCGTCGCGGATATCGATCGGGCTCTGCCGTGTCCCATTGGCGCAGGTCGCGAAATCGGGCTGCAAGGCACCCCAGCTCTCGGGGCCGCCTTCGCCGCGATAGTCCCAATGTGGCGCAGGCGCCGGTCCAGCCACCAACTTTGCCGGATGGTCGCCGATCGGCGCTCCCGCAACCGGGCCGGCGGCCAGCCGTTGCTCACGCGGCAGACTGTCCCGATACGCGGCGGCAAGCCGGGCGGCCCGCGCATTCGACGCCGTCGCCTGGTCACGCGCCTCGCCGCCCGCACGAGTTGCGGCAGGACGGGAAGCGTGGAGCGGCTCGGGTTCCGACTTGTTGACAAGCCGCACCACCGGCGCGTCGGCCTTCTTGCCACCCGATTTGCCGGGCGCGCCGAGACGGTCGGCCAGGCGCTGGCGCAGTTGATCGAGCGGCTTGGCGTCGGCCGGCGCAGCGACGGATGCGGCGCCGGGCGCCGTGGCTGCCTTGGCAGTTTCGGTGCGGGCGGGCATCGCGGGCGAATTCGGCAGACCGGTTGCCGCAGCGTGACCAACGGCCGCCGACAGCACGATCAGGCTCGCGACCGATCGCGCGCTTGCACAAGGTCGGCGGTGGCGGGGCATGCAGGGCATCTCTGGCTCCGGAAAACGAACGAGCCGGCGATGCCGCCTCTTGCCGGAACTATCGGCGCCCGCGACCTGAACTTGAGGCTGCAGCGCGCCTGCACATCATCAAGCGACGCGTGGCTTGACCCAGATCCAGGCCACGATTCCAATGCTCATCATCAACAGCGATGCGATCGCCAGCCCGACCGGCGAATGCATAACCAACGGCGCAATCACGCCGGCCACCAGACCATTGGCCGTGCTGCCGATAAAGGCCTGAAGTGATGACGCCATGCCGCGCCGCTCGGGAAACAGATCGAGCACCAGCAACGTGACGACCGGCACCATCAGCGCCCAGCCAAACGAATAGATCGCAATCGGCCACATCGACCACCAGACGCTCGGCTCGAACAGCAGGTTGAGCAGAACATTCAGGACCGACACCGCGAGCATGATCACGAAGCCGTGGCGGATCTGGTGGCGTGGCTTGATCTTGCCGGCGAGCCGTCCGCTCAGGAACGCGCCGCCCATGATGCCGCTGATCGTCAGCATGAAAAACCAGAAGAACTGACCCGGCGCCAGACCCAGGTGATCACCCAGAAAAACCGGTGTCGCCAGGACATAGAGAAACATGCCGTTGAACGGAATGCCGCTGGCCAGCGCGAGCGTGATGAAGCGCGGGCTCGAGCCGAGTTGCCAGTAGCCACGCATCAGATGCCGGGTCTCGAACGGCTGGCGATGATCGACGTGCAGGGTTTCGGGCAACAGGCGGTAGTTGGCGATGAACAGCAGCCCACCGACACCGGTCAGAAACCAGAAAATCGCATGCCAGTCGGCGTGCACGAACAGGAAGCCGCCCACCATCGGCGCAATCGCCGGTGCGATGCCGAAATAGATCGTCACCTGCGACATCACACGCTGCGCATCGGCCGGCGCAAACATGTCGCGGATCACCGCTCGCGCAACGACGATGCCGGCGCCGGCCGAGATGCCTTGCATCGCGCGAAAGAAGACCAGCATGCCGATGTGGTTCGATAACGCACAGCCGGCTGAAGCCAGGGTGAACAAGGCCACACCAGTCAAGACCACCGGTCGGCGACCGAAACTGTCGGCCAGCGCGCCATGAAAGAGATTCATGATCGCGAAGCCGAACAGGTAGGCCGACAGGGTCTGCTGCATCTCGATCGGCGTCGCGCCGATCGACTTGGCGATGCCGGTGAACGCCGGCAGATAGGTGTCGATCGAAAACGGACCCAGCATGCCGAGGCAAGCGAGCAGAACGGCAAGTCCCCAGCGTGGTCCGCGCCACAGGGTTGCTGCATCGGGGTTCATGAAATTGTCCGGCTGGCCACGGCCGACGTCGGCCTGGCGGTTGATAAAAGTGTGAAGCGAGCCGATAGGCCGGATTCTGTGCGACGGAACATTCTCGCGAATGCCCGCCGTGACCGCCATTCCTCTGGGCCCCGCATCGCTGCAGAGCTCGGTGCCACCTACCCGCACACTCCCCGAGCCGGATCAACGTGTGCCTATTTGGTGTTGCTGCGCGCAGAGATTGCCCGTTTCACCCACGGCAGGCACAGCCTGCCGTGGGTGAAACCCGCTGCTGCTGCTCCTTGCGGATAGCCCGTCGTGACTCGTCTCTGTTGCTCTGATCCTCACCTTGCGGTGGACAGCGGTTAGCTGCTGCGCTGCTCTGTGCAGTCCGGACCTTCCTCCGATGCGCCCTTTCGGGTGATGCAACAGCGGCGGTCTGGCTCGCTTCACCGTCGGATTATCGCCGCTGCCATGGTTTTGTGCCGGTGCGGAACACTTCGGCATCGGCATAGAAGGCGGGCGACCGATTGGCTGACCACCAGCCCGGCACGCCCAGCACCGGTAACGGGTGGTGCGCACGCGACGCCAGCCGAAGCACATTCAGATGCTCGGCAAGCCAGGGCTGCAACTGGTCAGCGGCCAGATCCGCCGGCACCAGCCAGGCATGAGCGGTGATGGCCTTGCGCGGCTTCACCAGTTTTTCGAGCAGGGCATGGCCAAACAGCCAGATGCGCGCCTCAGCCCAGCTCGCGCGATGGGTCACGAACAGGGCGTGCCAATCACGCTCGCGCAGGGCCTGTTCCAGGATAGGCGGCAATTGCAGCAGGGCGGCGTTCTCGTCGAACAGCGTCAGCGCGTCACGCACCGCACCGCGCCCGGTACCCACACGCTGCACAGCGATTTCGGCGGCCTGCAATTGGTTCAGATGCCGCTTCAGCAATGGCCAACGCAGCCACGCCAGTCCGTTGAACAGATCGTGCAGGTTGTCGCGAGTGGGCACGCAGGCCGTCTCGGCGATGAAGGTTTCATAGGGCCGACGGGCGGGCAGTTCGGCCTGCGCGACGAAGCGCAATGGCCCGGCTGCCAGGCGAGGCGGATCATGCAAGGCGCTCAACTCGGCATTCAAGGCCTGCGCGACGCTGGCACCGGCAGCCAGCGCAGTCACCACCCGCAGCCCTGCAGGGCGGTACGGCGCGAACCACGGCGCAGACCAGTCGATGTCGGCAGCGCCGTCGACCAGCGGCTGCTGCATGGCCGCGCTTCAGCGTTCGTCCGGCCTCAGGTACTGGACCTTGTTGGGATTCTTCTCGGGCGTCAGGACGAACAGCTCGGGATACTTTCGAAACAGCTTGGTCGACGGCGCGCTGCGGGCCAGCAGTCCGGCGGCCAGCAGGCGCTCCTTGGCCTGGTTCAACTGCAAACGCACGCCATCCTGGAGTTCCGGCAGCGCTGCGAGCAAGCGTTCGACCTCGGCAGGATTGGTCGGGGGCCTTCGATCTGCAGCACGTGGAGGAGGAGCAGAAGGCCGAGGCGGCTGAGACGGCGCTGGCGCTGGCGCAGCGGTCCGTACAGACGCCGGCTTCGAGCGGTTCGAATCGCTGACACCTTCGTTCGCCACGGCGCGGCTGCGCGGGTTGCTGCTCGCCGCGACCCGTTTGCTGGCCGTCTTGCGGCCGGCCGTCTTGGCAGCGACCGTGCCGGTGCTCGTGGCAGTGCTCGTGGCGGCGGTGCGCGGCTTGCGGTGCGCCAGATCGATGAATTCGTCGTAGACCGGTTTCGACTCGTCACCGGTCTTGCCTTCCTGGCCGATGCCCTCGACCCGGCAGCCTTTTTCGCGCAAGCGGATCACCAGCGGAGCGAAGTCGGAATCCGAAGAAACCAGCACCACCACGTCAGGGTGCTCGCTGCACACCAGATCCATTGCATCGACGGCCAACGCGATGTCGGTGGAATTCTTGCCGGTCGAGACATTCACCATCGGACGGATCGAATGGGTCTTGAACAGCTTCAGGTGCTTCAACGCCAGTTCGGCCGTGCAATAGGCACGACGCACGTGGGCGGCGCCATGGCGCTCGAGCACCAGGTGCAGAGCCTGCTCGACGACATCGACAGTGACGTTGTCGGCATCGATCAACAGCAACACATGAGGTACGGCGCGGGATGGGTTCATGCAAGCTTCCAGTTGAGAACTTCGCCGCCGCCCAGCGGCTTCAATTCGGCGTCGCCGAACGGCAGCGTTTCAGGCAAGGTCCAGGGTTTGCGCTCGAGGGTCACCGTGCCACGGTTGCGCGGCAGGCCATAAAAGGCGGGGCCGTTGAAGCTGGCGAAGGCCTCGAGCCGGTCGAGTGCGCCAGCTTGCTCGAACGCCTGCGCATACAGCTCAAGCGCTGAGGCGGCCGTATAGCAACCGGCGCAACCGCTGGCATGTTCCTTCAGGTGAGCCGCATGCGGCGCGCTGTCGGTACCCAGAAAAAAGCGCGGATTGCCCGAGGTGGCGGCATCCACCAACGCTTGTCGGTGAAGCTCGCGCTTGAGCACCGGCAGACAGTAATAGTGGGGCCGGATGCCACCGAGAAAAATCGCGTTGCGGTTGTACAGCAGGTGGTGCGCCGTGATGGTTGCGCCCAGACGATCGCCGGCTTGCGCAACATACTGCGCGGCCTCGCGCGTGGTGATGTGTTCGAAGACGATCTTCAGCTCGGGAAAATTCTTGCGCAGCGGCTCGAGCTTCTGATCGATGAACGCCTGCTCGCGATCGAACAGGTCGATCTCGGGATCGGTGACCTCGCCATGCACCAGCAGCGGCAAGCCAACCCGCTGCATGGCTTCGAGGGTCGGCCCGATCTTGCGCAGGTCGGTGACGCCCGCGTCGCTGTTGGTGGTTGCACCGGCCGGATACAGCTTCAGCGCCTGGATGCCGGCCGCGGCGGCCCGGGTGATCTCGTCGGGTGGCAAGGTATCGGTCAGGTACAGCGTCATCAACGGTTCGAATTCGACACCTGGCGGAAGTGCAGCCAGAATGCGCGCTCGATAGGCCAGCGCCTGCGCCGTGGTGGTCACCGGTGGTTTCAGGTTCGGCATGATGATCGCGCGCGCAAACTGGCGCGCGCTGTCGGGCAACACGGCGGCCAACGCAGCGCCATCGCGCAGGTGCAGATGCCAGTCATCGGGGCGGGTCAGGGTCAGGGATTCACTCATCGAACGATTCTCGCACCGGCTCGTCGGGCTGCGAGCGGCGATCTGTGCGGTCTGGATTGATCGGGATCGCTGGAGAAAACCGCCGATGTCAATTGGCAGGCGAACCACATTTCGACTCAGGGTCCGGCACAGCGGTGCATTTCTCGAACGCTTCGGCCTTGGTACCGCCGACCGTTCGATAGGGCGCAAAGCAGGCCGAACTTTCCTGATACAGGCGGCGCCAGGTCGCGCAGTCGGTCGATTGGTCGACGCCGCGAGCAGGCCGTTTGCCAGACTGCGGGGCGGATGCCCGCGCGGCAGCTGGCGCGGGAACTGACGCAGCGCTTGCCGGCTGGTTCGCACTGTCGGCCCGGTCGCGAAGCGTGCGCCCACGCTCCTGAGCCTGCTGCGTGCGCTCGGGCGAAATGTCGAACCGGCTCGAATCGGTGCACTTGGCCGACTTTTCGTACCGCTGTGGCACGGTCTCGGCCAACTGGGTTCGGCCGCTGTCGTCGACCCAGCGGCAAATCATCGTGGCATCAGCCGGCAATGTTGTAAACAGTACGCAAAGGCTGACCAACGGATGAAGAATCGCCGCCGCGCGGACACCAGCCGTTGCGCCACCGCCCGGCGCAACGGTCGATCCGGCGAAGCCTAGGCTTACTGTGTCGCCAGTCATCATCACACGCTCCAGTGTCGGTTCAGCTGCCCCGATTGTGCCGCGCGCAATGGCCCCACTCGTGAATGACGGTTACCGATGCGCTGGGACTGTATCGCCTCACCCTCGTCGCATCAGCCACAATCCCGCGGCGACGACAAGCAGCACGATGATCACCACGCCGAGGCCGAAGCCGCTGCGCGGTACCTCTCCGGGCGCAAGGCCCGACGGATTGCGACCACCGGGCCGTGGCGCAGGCGTGCCACGGGCGGCATCGATGATCGACTTGGCGTCCTTCAGGCCGATGCCCTTCGACGCTCGAAGCAGGCGGATCGCCTGCAGCACCTTGCCTTGATCCAATGCTGCCTTCGCTTCGCTGGGCAGCTCCCAGCCATATTCGACCGGTGAGGTTGCAGCAGGGACCGGGGCCGATTCGACCGCCGCCTTGGCGTGCGCCAGCCCAAGCCCCGTGTGCTGTCGCAGCAGGCGAATGGCCTCGAGTTTCTGGCCGGCGGCAAGCGCCGCGCGAACGTCATCAGGCAGCGGATTCGGCATGCGCGCACTCCTCGCGTTGAACACGCGCCCAGAGGCCGCTGCCCTTCAAGACGCGGCGGCATCGATTGCCTGCTTGTTGAACCATTGGCATCTCTCAATCGCTCCGTTTGACTCGACGATGATTCGGGTACGTCGTCGACTCGGAGGCCGCCAGATTGATCCGCACCGTGCGCGTCGACAGATGAACCTCGCGCAGAAAATAAGCCAATCCGACGACCATGGCAAGCACGGCAATCGTGAAGTCCAGCCCGATGAACCACTTGAACTGCAAGCCGAGCAGCACTTCCAGGAACAGCGCCGCGATGACCATGCACACCAGCAAGGCTGCGAAGGTGCACGCAGTGATCGCCGAGCCCGCCAGGTGTCGGCGGCTCTCGAGGCTGTCGAACTCGATCTGCTGCAACTCGCCGATCATGCCTGCAGCCAAGCCATCGGCTTCGGTCAACTGACGGCCGCGATCAATGATGCGAGCCAGTCGGCCGGTCATGACATTGAGCAGACCGGCCAGCGCCGTCAGCAGGAAGGCCGGCGCCAGCGCAAGCTGGATGGCATGCGACACATCGTTGATATTGACGACCGAAGCGATCAAGGGCCGCCTGCTGCAAGCGTGGATCGTTCGATCGTCAAACGCCTTCGATGATGCGAATTTCCCGGTCGGCGCCACCGTCCAGGGCAGCCAGCGCAGCCTGGTAGCCAGCGCTGTCATGGGTTGCAACCGCCTGCTCGACACTGTCGAATTCGATCAGCACGGTGCGCTGCTTCAAGCCGCGCTCGTAGACCTGGGCGGGCTCGCCGCGTGCCAGAAAGCGTCCACCTCCTGCCGCGATCGCGGGGCCGGCCAGCTTTGCGTAAGCGGCGAGTTTGTCGGCGTCGTTGACCGCACGATAGGTAGAGATCCAATAGGTCTTCGGCATGTTCGGCTCCATTGTTGTTCAGTGTATTTCGGCTGTTCGAACGCTGCACCATGACTCGGGCAGCGCTCGCCTTTCGAAGGCAGACATTCCGGTGGAGCAGATGGCCGGACCGCCTCAGTGCTGCAAGATCTTCGACAGAAAATCCTTGGCCCGCGGCGAGCGGGCGTCCGGGTTGCCGAAAAAGTCTTCCTTCACGCAATCTTCGACGATCTTGCCTTGGTCCATGAAGATCACTCGGTTGCCGACCTTGCGCGCAAAACCCATCTCGTGGGTGACGCACATCATCGTCATGCCTTCTTCGGCCAGCTTGACCATCACATCGAGCACCTCGCCAACCATCTCCGGATCGAGCGCCGAGGTGGGCTCGTCGAACAGCATCACGATCGGGTCCATGCTCAGCGCGCGCGCAATCGCCACGCGCTGCTGCTGACCGCCGGACAACTGGCCGGGGAACTTGTCCTTGTGGGCAATCAGGCCGACGCGATCGAGCATCTTCAGCCCGCGGGCCAAGGCATCGGGCTTGTTGCGGTTCAGCACCTTGATCTGCGCAAGCGTCAGGTTCTCGGTCACACTGAGGTGCGGAAACAGTTCGAAGTGCTGGAACACCATGCCCACGCGTGCGCGCAACTTTGGCAAATTTGTCTTCGGGTCGGACAGCGAGATGCCGTCGACGATGATGTCGCCCTTCTGAAACGGTTCGAGCGCATTGACGGTCTTGATCAACGTGCTCTTGCCTGAGCCGGACGGACCGCAGACGACGACGACTTCGCCTTTCTTGATCGACGTCGTGTTGTCGGTCAGCACCTGGAAGCTGCCATACCACTTCGAGACATTCTTGACTTCAATCATCTGGGCTCCCGGGTCAACGAATGATCTGGATCTTCTGTTGCAGCCGGCGAACCAGCATCGACAGGCTGAAGCAGATCACGAAATAGAAAACCGCCGCGACCAGATAGGTCTCGACCGGACGGTTGAAATTCTTGCCTGCGATCTCGAAGCCTTTCAAGAGGTCGTAGGCGCCGATCGCGTAAACCAGCGAGGTATCCTGGAACAGGATGATGGTCTGCGTGAGCAAGACTGGCAGCATGTTGCGGAACGCCTGCGGCAGCACGATCAGCTGCATGCACTGCGGGTAGGTCATTCCCACCGCATAGCCCGCATGGACCTGACCCCTCGATACGCTCTGGATGCCGGCCCGCATGATCTCGGAGTAGTAGGCAGCCTCGAATACCGTGAACGTGATGATCGCGCTCACCTCGGCACCCATCGGCCGGCCGATCAGCAACGGGATCAGCAGGAAGAACCACAAGATCACCATCACCAGCGGAATCGAGCGCAGTGTGTTGACGTAGGCAGCCGCCGGCATCACCAGCCATTTGTTCCCGGACAGCCGCATCAGCGCCAGCAAGGTACCGAGAACGATGCCGCCGACCATCGAGATCAGCGTGAGTTGCACGGAAAAGATCAGGCCCTTCAGCACGAAGCCGGAAAAGACCTGCCAGGTCAGAAAGCTGAAATCGAGGTTGAGGTTCATGCAAACCTCCGCTCTAGGGTGTGGAGGGGCCGGATCATCGGGCACCTCCGATCATGCCGGGCACCTGCACCCGGTTCTCGATCACCAGCGCAATGCGGTTGATGGCAAACGCCGAGATGAAATACAGCGCGGTCACTGCCAGGTAGATCTCGATGCCGCGAGAGGTTTCCTCCTGCGCCTGCATCGCAAACATCGTCAACTCGGCGATGCTCACCGCGAAGGCCACCGAAGAGTTCTTGATGATGTTCATGCTTTCGCTGGTCAACGGCGGGATGACGATGCGAAACGCCATCGGCAGCAGCACATATCGGTAGGTCTGCGGCAGGGTCAGTCCCATCGCCAAGCCGGCATATCGCTGCCCTTTCGGCAAGGCCTGGATGCCGGCCTTGACTTGCTCGGAAATGCGCGCCGAGGTAAAGAATCCGAGCGCGAAAGCGACCAGAACGAAGCTCGGTATTGCGCGCAACGACAAGAACATCGACGGCAGCACGTGGTACCAGAGGAATATCTGCACCAGCAGCGGGATGTTGCGGAACAACTCGGTCCAGACATTGCCGATCGCCACCAGCAGCTTGCTCGGTGTGGTGCGAAAGATGCCCATCAGCGCGCCAACCGTCAATGCCACGAGCAAGGCCAGCATGGAGACCGAGACCGTCCACCCCCAGGCGGACATCAACCAATCGAGGTAGGTTATGTCACCGCCGGGCCCGAAACAGCTGGCGTAGCGTTTCTCTTCGAACGTGCTCTGGCAAAAGATCTGCCAATCCCATGTGCTGTTCAAGGCCCACCTCCCGTTTCAGTGGCTCGGGCCGAGCCACCGATTGATTCTTGTTCTTGGAACAACAACGCGGCGCCGGTAATCCGGCGCCGCGCCTTGCACAGCATAAGCAATCTCCGCGCCCGAAGAAACTTCGGATCCGCCCGGCATCAACCAGCTCAGGCTGGCGCCGGGCGAGGTATTCGCGGATTATTTCTTCGCGTAGTCTTCCATCGGCTTGTCGTTCGGATTGGCCCAGGCCTGCTTGGTCGATTCACTGACCGCCAGACCGACCTTGGTGTTGCTCGGCGGGATCGGGTTCATGAACCACTTGTCCCACAGCTTGTTGATCTCGCCCGATTTCATCATGCCCTTGATGCTGTCGTCGACCGCTTTCTTGAATGCAGGGTCGTCCTTGCGCAACATGATCGCAATCGGCTCGACCGACAACACCTCACCGACGATCTTGAAATCGGCAGGGTTTTTCGCCTTCGAGATGTTGCCGGCAAGAATGGCGCCGTCCATCACGAAAGCGTCGGCGCGGCCCGACTCGAGCAGCAGGAAGCTGTCGGCGTGATCCTTGCCGAAGACCTCATCGAAATTGATGCCGCTCGCGCGTTCATTCTTGCGCAGCGTCTGCACCGATGTCGTGCCGGTGGTGGTAGCCACTTTCTTGCCCGCCAGCTGGCCGATCGACGTGATCCCCGAGTTGGCCTTGACCGCGATCCGGACTTCCTCGACGAAGGTGGTGACAGCGAATGCCACATCCTTCTGCCGCGCGAGGTTGTTGGTGGTCGACCCGCATTCGATGTCGACGGTGCCGTTCTGCATCAACGGGATGCGGTTCTGCGACGTGACGGGCTGATATTTGATATCGAGCTTGGCCATGCCCAATTGCTTCTGGATATCGGCCAGCACCTTCTGGCAGATCTCGACGTGGTAGCCGGCATACTTGCCATCACCCAAGGTGTAGCTCAGTGCACCGGAGGATTCGCGGACGCCCATGGTCACCGCCCCGCTGTCCTTTATCTTTCCCAAGGTATCAGCTTGAGCAACCGACAGGCCAGCGATTGCGCAAGAGATTGCAATGGCCTTCACGAAAAGCGACTTCTTCATTGAATTTTCCGATTTGAGGTTGAAAGTGTAAAAACGTAATCGACGCGTTGGGGGTTGATACGCGAACCGGCCATTTTGTAAGAGAAAGCAAACGCAGGCGAGCACCGTTACCCTAAGATCCCCTAGGAAAAACCCGCAAACTTCGTGCCGTGATGCGCGGAATGCACGCAGCCGTCCGATTAGCTCGTGGACGAGGGTACAGCGCCGTGAATTCTGACAAGGCGGGGCCTCGCAAAGACCCGAAAATCCGTTCGGGCGGTCGGGAAACCGTCTCGGTGCGACAAGCTCTGATGTGTAAAGTGCGGGAGCAGCCTTCGCCATCGCAGAATCCGTCGGATTGTGAATCCGGCAGGCCGCTTTTCAGGTCGTCAGCGGCTGCCGCCAAGCCTGGAATCGAACCAGCAGCCGCTCGGTGATCAGATAATGTGCCAGCCTGACCACCAGACACGCATAGACGATCAGCATCGCCATCGCGGCGGCCGAGGCCGTGGCACCGGTCTCATCGACGTGGATGACGGCAATAGCCGCCACCTTGGTCTGCGCGGTATACAGAAAGATGATGGCCGACAGGGTGGTCATCGCCCGCAGGAACAGGTAGAGCCAGATGTCGGCGAGTGCTGCTGCACAGGCCGGGGCAGTGACCTTCACGAAGCTGCGCCAGATCGGCGAGTTTAGCGACAAGCCGACCAGTTCAATCTCCCGCCCGAGCGCCTTCAAAGCGGTCAGCGCTGTAAGGTGAGGCACGCTGTAGAGGTGGGTCACGGTGCTGATGACCAGGATGGCCATGCCGCCATACAAGGCGTTGGCCGGGTTGCCTGGCCGATTGATGAACAACAGGTAGGCCAAACCAAGTACCAGCCCGGGAATGGCCATCGGCAGCAACATCGCGAGTTGCAGCAGCTTGCGCGGACCGGCATCGAAGCGCGGCTTTTCGACCAGGTATGCACCCACGAAGATGATCGCCGTTCCAAGCGTCGCGACCCAGGTCGACATGGTCAACGAATTCCAGAAGTTTTCCCAACCGACACCTTCCATGTCGAAGTCGTAGTTGGCCAGACTCAGGCTCAGGTTGTAGGGCCAGAACTTCACCAGCGCAGCGAACTGCGCCATGCACAAGATCACGCCAATCGCGCCCACCACCAGCGCGCAATAGACCAGACACGCCCGGTCCCGCAGTGCGTGCGGTTTGACGATCAGTGGCAGCGAGCGGCCGGTGATCTGCAAGGATTGACGGCTTGCCACCTGGCGTTCGAGCGCGAACACTACCACCGCGGGCAACAACAAGACGACCGAGATCACCGCGCCCATTTCGAAGTTCTGCAAGCCGACCACTTCCTTGTAGATATCGGTTGCCAGCAGGTTGTAATTTCCGCCGATGACCTTCGCGATGCCGAAATCGGTGAAGACCATCACGAAGACCGACAGGAAAGCGGTCACCACTCCGTAGCGGCAGGCCGGCCAGGTGACATGCGCGAAGGTGCGCCAGTGGCTGGCGTGCAACACCTCGGCGGCCTGGTAAAGCCGGCGATCGGCATTCAGCAGAGACACCAGGATGATCAGCACCGCGTGCGGAAACGTCCACATCACCGAGGCCGTGATCACTCCGATCGGCCCATAGATGCTGCCCCCCATCAGCCAGGACTTGAGCAGCCCCTGGTTTCCGAACAGATAGATCAGCGCGATTGCCTTCAGGATGCCCGGAATCAGCAGCGGCAGGTAGACGGCCGCGCGGAAGAAGCCCTTGCCCGGCATGCAGCTGCGACACAGGGCGTAGGCATAAGCAAAAGCCATCGGAATCACGAGCAATGCGGTGCCCATGGCAACCCAGCTGCTGTGCCCGAACGAGCCGAGAAACGCGCCCGATTCGAGGTACTTGCGATAGTTGGCCCAACCAACGAAGGCGCCGCTCGAATCGAGCACGCTGCGTTGCAGCAAGCCTGCCATCGGGAGAAAGATGCAGGCGATGGCCGCCAATCCATAGATCAGCATCAAGCCGAGCAGCAAGCGATCGCTGCCTTCACGAGTGGCCCGGACGGCATGCGGCTGGCTGACGGCCGGCAGTACCGCGCTCACGTGGTCGCCCTGGCGGGTTGTGCTGGGCGGTTCATCCAAACAGCCTCACATCATCGGCATGCACGCCGATCCACAGATGATCTCCGATCTGGAAACGGCTGTTCGAATAACGCTTCTTGGAAACGTCAGCCACCCAGCGGTTGCGCCCTTCAACTTGAAGATGAGCGCGCACCACCGCACCGAGGTGTTCGACCTGGGTGACGACGCCCACGGCGAACGAGAGATCGGTGCGGGCTTGCGAGACTTCAAGATCTTCCGGCCTCATCAGCACGCGCAGGCTCTGCTGACTCGGCCACTTGGCGGCGTCGCACCGAACGGTTGCGCCGTCGATGACGACAGCGCCGGCATTCACCGTCGCCAGGTGCAGGTTGCTGGTGCCGATGAAGTCGGCGACGAAGGCAGTGGCGGGCCGGTTGTAGATTTCCCAAGGCGTGCCGACCTGCTCGATGCGGCCCTGATTCATCAACACGATGCGATCGGACAGGCTCTGCGCTTCTTCCTGGTCGTGCGTGACCATGATCGTCGTCAACCCCAGACGCGCCTGCAACTCTCGCAACTCGCCGCGCAATCGGGTTCGCACCTGTGCGTCGAGGGCCGAGAGCGGCTCGTCGAGCAGCAGCAGCGACGGCGAAAGCGCCAGCGAGCGTGCCAGCGCAACCCGTTGCTGTTGGCCACCCGAGAGCTGGCTGGGGAACTTGCGCTCGTGGCCTTGTAGCGACAGAAGACCGATCAATTCAGATACGGTCTGCGCAACCTGCGCGGAGGGCTTGCGCTGACTGACCAGTCCGAACGCCACATTGTCGAATACCGTCAGATTCGGGAACAAGGCGTACGACTGGAAGACGATGCCGACATCGC